>CAYGBW010000102.1:0-12463 GCA_964348185.1 uncultured Thermodesulfobacteriota bacterium
GTGAAGCGTGCGTTTTGTGCCGCTTTATGAAAGGAGACCCTATGAGAACAATTGCTAAACAGGAGATGGTTGATATTGTCATCGGAGCAGGACTCCTCGGAGCCGGCGGGGGTGGCTCAATCGGCGAGGGGATGAAACTCGTTGATAGAGTTCTTGAGTTTGGGTCAGGGGTTCAGTTGGCTTCTGTCGACGATTTGGGTGACCAAGACTGGGGAGCTGTCATTGCCGGCATGGGGTCGCCCGTTGCTTCCTCGACGAGGGTCAGGACCCATTCTCCGGCCTTTGCCTTGGAATTGCTGGAAGAAACGCAGGGATTCAAGAGTGCTTTTGTCATCCCCTTCGAAATAGGCGCGGGCAACAGTTTAAATCCGATGCTTGCTGCCGTCCAACGAGCAGTTCCCGTTGTCGATGGAGATCCTGTGGGGAGGGCAGTACCCGAGATCGAGATGACGACCTTCCACCTCGGGGGCATGTCCCTTTCCCCCCTGGCCCTCGCGACTGAAGAGAAGATCTCCGCGGTCATCCGTACGGAAAAACCCCATGATATGGAAAGAGTGGCTCGAGCGATCACCTGGGAGTTAGGCGGAGTTGCCGCATTTGCCTGTCACGCCATGCAGGCTGGAGACATGAAAAAGCACATCATTCCCCGTACAACGACCCTCGTGGAAAAAATCGGGGCGACGATTCGCGAGGCCCGTGGGACAGCAAGGGATGTCCCTCGTGTGTTGATTGAGAGTTTTGACGGACATCTACTGGGAAAAGGGAGGGTGGCGTCGGTCCAGTCAGAAACAAAAGGGGGATTTGATTTTGGAACCGTCGAGGTTGAGGGGGAGCTTCCCATCCGGGTGGTGTTCCAGAATGAAAACATGATCGCCTTTCGGGGAGAACGACTCTTGGCCGTGGTTCCCGATTTGATCTGTACCGTAGCGGCCAACGGCGACCCCTTGACCAATGCCGACATCAGAGAAGGCATGGAGGTAACCTACATCGGCTTCGCCGCCAATCCGGTCTTTCGGACCTCCGCGGCTTTCGAGCTCTTTACCCGGATTCTTGAGACCCTGGGATATCGAGAAGGTTTTGTTCCCATTGAGAGATTGATGGAGTAAAGAATCCAAGCCATAAGGACATGGCTCTGATATCCTACTCAAAGGGGGTTACAATTCCTTTGCCTGATTCGAGTTGTTGCTGGAGTAATGGAGTCATGGAGTACTGGAGTGTTGGAATTCAGGATTTCATTTGTACGTCTAATGAAGCTAGAAACAACAAACAATTCGCATGCTAAATTCTTCTCCACGGATCGCAGTACTCCATTACTCCAACACTCCATTACTCCATTTCAACTCAATGTCCCCTCAAGCCGGTTAGCCACCTGCAACGACGGGAAGCACCGAAAGATCATCCCCATCGCGGATCAAAGTGTCCATTCCCTGGAGAGAGTGGATATTTCGCCCATTGAGCGCAATGAGGACCGTGGGGCGGGAATCGTCCTCCTCGATACAGGACTCGATCTCGGCCAGACCCTTTCCCTGATTCTTCGCCACATGGGAGAGGAAATCCCTAATGTTTAGAGGACCCAAGGGTTCTGGCAGGGAGATCGACATCCGCTGGACCCCCTTCGTCCCTCCTGCATAGAAGGTTAGCCGGACTGGCATCGGTCATTTCCCCCTTGAGATGTTGGATCGACGTGGAATCAATGAAAAAGACGGATTCCATCCCTTTATTCCAGATCTCTCATCCAGGGCGATCTACAGGAGCTTGCGAACCGATCCGATGAGAGCGCTGTAGGAAAAGCCGCTTTTGACAAGTTCGTCGAAGTTCTGGGCGACATTGATGCCATTCCGAATCATGGTGTGAACCACCCCTGCGCCCTTTATGTCTCCGATCAGGACGGCACCCAGGATCCGGCGAACGCCGTTCATCTCCTGGGAGGCAAAAACCCGACCATATCTTCTGGAACCCTTCAGCTCGACTTCCTCGGCCGGTATCTCTTCTAGGCTGGACAGGCCGACAACGGCTACAGGGATTCCAAAGAAAGCGCCGGTGTTGACGTTGACGTATCCCACAGCCCTTGTCGATCGTCCAGCCATGTTGAGGCCGGCGACCCGACCTTGAAACACGGCATTGGGCCACATGGCATTCAGCCGCGGGCCCTTTCGAACCACATCATAGCCTTCTGTCACGTCCCCTGCGGCGTAGACACCCGGCTCATCCGTCCCCTGATGAGAATCGACCCGAATGCCCACCCCCGTCTTGATCCTGGAATCTCGGACCAATTCTGTATTGGGCGTCACGCCTTTACCCACAACGACCATATCGCACGGAAGGGATTTGCCGCTGTCGAGCCTTACCCCCTTGACCTCCTTGTCACCGGAGACTTCCACGACCGAATGTCCGAAAATCAGCTCTGCCCCTCTTGCGAACATCTCCTTCTGTATCATCGCTGTGGCTTCCCGGCTTACCAGGGTGGAGAGCACGTGATCCGATGAAATGACCAGGGTTACCCTCACGCCCTGTTTGAGAAGCGCCTCAGCGGAATGCAGACTCACAGGCCCACCGCCCATCACCACGGCATGACGGGCCTCTTTCGCCCGCCTCAGAATCTCCCGAGAGTCGTCAAGGGTTCGCAGGCCAGAGACCCCTTGGAGTTCAATCCCCGGAATTCCGGGCATATGGGCTGAGGCCCCCGTGGCCAGAAGCAGTCTGTCATAGGAGATCCTACCACCCGATGAAAGGGTGACCTCCCCTTTCACCGGGTCGAGCTCTGATGCGGTTTCACCGAGAAAGACCCTGCATTTCAGTTTCCCATAGAAATCCCTTGGCCGGGTGAGAATGTCATCCAATTCGCAATTTCCAAAGAGAACCTCGGTGATAAAAACACGGCCATAAGCGGGGTACGGTTCCTTGGAGATAATCGTGACTTCACCCTCCTGATCGACCTCCCGAACAGCCTCTAAAGCGCTGACTCCAGCGGCGCTATTTCCGATAATGACGTACCGCATTCAACCCCGCAAATGGCGTCTATAAACGCCCAATATAGTGCCGACCATTAACCGCCCCCTCCTATGGAGCGCTTCCGAGCTTTTCAAGTCCCGATGGAATCGGGGGGCCTTCCCCCTCCATCGACATCCGGATCTGTGCTGCCACCTGTCTCCTCTGACCCGCTCGGGCGTGGATATCTTCCTCAAACCTTAGGGCATCAGGGGCACATACGGCGACACAGGCCGGATTCCCCCGGCAGAGGTCACACTTGATGGCCTTTCCCGTGTATCGATCGGGGACAACCGCAGAAAAGGGGCAAACAATAGAGCACATCTTGCAGCCCAGGCACCGGTCCTCGTCTACCTCGTAGGCTCCTGTCTCATCGTTTAACTGGATTGCCCCGACTGGACACACGCGGGCGCATGGCGCATCCTCGCACTGCATGCAGACAATGGGAATCGAAAGGCATCGATCCTCCCAGGTGGCGATTTGAATGCGTGAATCATAGGGGCTGAATTTTCGAAGCTTCCTGAACGAGCAGGCCAACTCACATTGGTGGCACCCTGTGCATCGATTGCTATCAATAATCAGTGTTTTCGACATCTTAGCTAATCCTCCCCTCCCTCACGATACCTTGTTTTCCACTGACAACTCATCGGCTACATCCATCAAATCCAGGCTATTCAGCGTGTCTCGCCTGGGCCAGCTCGTCTTTTTGTCCCACCCATGCATCTCGTAGTACCGATCCAAAAGGGGGTCCATCTTTTCCAGAGAGTTGATCACCCCTTCACCTGGAAAATCCGATAACTCCTCGTTCATCAGACGCCAGGGTAAAACGTCATCTTTCCGGGTAGCACCTTCGCGGACATTGAAACACTTCTCCAAGGTCACGATCTTTCGACCGAGACGCATGATCTGCTCCTCAGTCACTGTCTCACCAAGGGCAGTTGAAAAGAGCCGTGCCATGATTTCGGGGGTGACAAAATACTGAGCCGTAGAAGTGAAAACACACATCCCCAGAGAATCGGTGACGCAGTAACAGTCTTCATGCCACCGGACGATTTCAGCACGGCCTTCGGATCTTCGGGAATCGGCGTACTCCCGATGGCCTGTGATTTTTTCGACGAGATCGCGCATTTCTGGGCTCAAACCAAACTCGGCCAGCGTCTCTGTCATGAGGTGATCCGGTCCCCTGGGGTTGACCATAAAAGCCAGGGCATACGACAGGGCCTGACGTGTCTCCAATCGGGATTGTTCAAGGCCTTTTGCCTGAATGGCCCATTTGTAGGACTCCTGCCCCATCTCTTCGGAGGCTCGTCTTGCACCCTTGGCGAGAAGCTCCCCGATCCCTTCGCGAAATGCAATCCTCCGGACGAGCTCGACCACCTCATCTCCCTTTCCCCATTCCAGACTCAGGCCGTCGTGGTCAAAGTCGAGCCCCCGTTGGTGGCATTCAAAGAGCCACTGGATGACCGACCCCGTAGAAATCGTATCCAGTCCATAGAGATTACAGAGGCAATTGGCCCGAAGCACAGCCTCCGGGTCAGAGACGTAAGGTCCCGCACCCAGGGCCGCGAAGCTCTCATATTCAGGCCCTCCGCTGTAGGCGGTCGTCTCTTTGCCTTCCCCGATTTCTGCATACCGATGGCATCCCAACACGCAGCCATAACAGGCCACCCGCCGCTTGAGATACCCTTTTTCTACGAGCCCCTGCCCGCTTATATCGTAAGTGTTCTCAAAATATCCCATCTGAAAGTTCTTTGTGGGGAGACCGTGAATTTCATTGATGGCCATCATTCCCCCTGAAGTCCCATAGAGGTGTAGACCCCGCGCCCCAGACTGTACCTTCAGCTTCTCCCAGGTTTGACCGACAACGGCTTCAAAAGCCTCCGGATCGGCGACCTCAACCGGTTGGGTTCCCCGAACCGCGATGGCCTTCAGCTTCTTGGATCCCATGACTGCTCCGGCTCCCCCCCGTCCGGCAGCGTTGTAGTTAGAGGTCATAATGGAGGCAAAGGCGACCTGGTTCTCGCCCCCCGGGCCGATGACCGCCACCCGAACGTTCTCATCCCCGAGTTCTGATTCGATCATGGCCGTCGCCGTGCGGACGTCTCTGCCCCAGAGATGCCTGGCATCCCGGAACTCAACCCTCTCATCGTCAATCCAAAGGTAGACAGGATCTGCCGAGGCTCCTGTCAAAACCAGCGTACTGTGGCCGGTAAACCGGAAGGGGCCTCCCCATCCACCACCCACATTGGTTTTGAGATAATAGTGAGTCGCCGGGCTCTTGCAGGTGATTGAAACCCGTCCCGAGCAGGGAGCAAAGGTCCCAGTCATCAGACCCGTACCCAAGATCAGCGGGTTATCCGGGCCGAGAGGATCGGCACCGGGTTTGGTCTTTTCCCAGAGTAATTTGGCGTTGAGCCCTCGACTCCCGATGTAGCCAAGGGCCAGTTCCTTTGTAAATGGCTCGCGGTGAACCCTTTGATGAGTCAAGTCGACAAAAAGGATATCACCCAATCGAGGTGCGGCCATGAAACTCTCCTTTCTCACGGAGGCGGTCCTTTACAGAGAGGGTCGTCTGTTGTTGGCGAGAACTGATGGTAAAGTCGGTTTCTGTCGGTATGATTGTAGACCAAATTCATAGGGGAAATCCAGAAGCGTGCTAAAATATACCCAATTCGAGATGAACCTTTCGATACCCCCCGCCGAGATTGATAGCAACGTCCTCCAATCGGCAGAACGGGACAAGGCGGAGAGATAACCGGAAACAATCCTCCCCCGAGGGCCCGTTTGAGGAAGGCTCTCCACATTGTCTCATGGAAATCTCCGGACTTCACCCTTCCGAGAGGGGGCCAAGCATCCCGGGACCAATCTCCCTCGTATTCCTGTTCACCCCTGGCCCTCATCCCAACCTTTAACCGTGTTCAGCGCATTCCGCTTTTCATACAGGCCCTCAGATTGACCCTAGAAGCCCGCCAACCATTTCTGCCACCGCACAGACCACTCGTCCAGATGCTCCGCAATATATCTGTAGTCCTCCATGGTCAGTTTCCCTTCGAGACCGCTCCCATAGGCAACGCCTCTTGTTTTTACGAAATCATCGGGGAGCTTTACTGTCCTATTGGTGGGTCCCAAGTACTGGTTCTTGACATTCGCGGTCTGCGATTGGACGTTCAATGTGAAGTCGATAAACTTTTCCGCGATGTCCTTGTGTTTCGTGCCCTTGACGACCCCCCAATAGTCTACTCCCACAAAAATTGAGGGAAAGCTGATGTATTCCACCGCCATGCCATCGTCGAGCATCCTTCCCGCGCGGTTGTTGAAGGCCTCTCCCAAATCCATCTCATTATTGGCCAACAGATTCCTGAATTCTGCAAAGGACTCACTGACGGCAATAATCCGAGGCCTCAGTGCATCCAGCTTATCGAAAACCCTATCAAGATCGAGGGGCGTATACCGCCCGGTCAACATATGATTGACCATGGGCAGGAAATACTGTTCGTGGGTCCGGATGATGGCAACACGGTAGGCCGGATTCCAGAGATCTTCCAGAGACGTCGGCCTCGGTTTACCAGAGGCCGTGTTGAAAACCAACCCCATGCCGTATGTTTCAAAGCCAAGGCCGTGGGAGTCCTTGAAAGTTTCGTACAGATCTCGACTCGTTGGGATGTTTGCCAAGTTTAGCCGCTCCCAAAGCTCCATATTCTTGCCCCGCATATAATCCGAAACCGTCACCTCAACCACATCCAGCCGCGGTTTCCCCGAAGCAATCTCTTCCCTGATCTTGGCCAGGGTGAACCATTCCACCCCCGTTGTCGTCACCACATCAACGTCGTATTTCTTCTCAAAGGGGTTGATGACGTACTGGGTATAAATCTCCTCGTACGATCCCGGCCAGATCTGGATGGCCAGCTTTTCTTTGGCCAGACTCGGGTAAGCAAGGAAAAGACAGAAAGCAGAAAACAATCCGACTGTCACAAAACGTTTCATTTCACATTCTCCTTTCAAATCGTCATGAATGACTTCTCACGGATCCTCCTTTCTTGGGAATACCTGAAGTCACTACACTGAATGCTATCACCTCCTCTCAGGGCTTCAGATGCAGCAGAATTTAGAACCCCAAAGCCTTTGCCTTTTGACGGCCATAATACTGAGAATAGAAAAAGGCCATGACCACGACGCTCGCCGTCAGGAGCGTCAGCAGGGCTGTGATCGCGGGTTCGGTTTTCTCCCTCACGCCTGAGTAAATGTATACGGTGAGCAGCGTTGTATAAGGCCCTGCCAGCATATAGGCGATGATAAACTCTCCAAAAGAAGCGATGAACGCAAACATCATGCCCGCGAAAATATGCGGTTTAAGGAGAGGAAGAACGATTCTCCAAATCGCGTGGTGCCACCCTGCGCCGAGTACCCGCGCTGCTTCCTCCACCGACCTGGGCAGAAGATTCAATCCCGATCTTACCAGAAGGAAAACATAAGGCGAAGCGATCGTTGCGTGTGCCAGGGTAATCGCGTCAATGCCTCGGAAGCCGATCATAGCAAAGAGACGGCTCATTCCTGTCGCAAGAACCACGTAAGGAACCACCAGAGGCCCCAAGAAAAGAAGACGGCTGATTGCCAAAAACCGCCATCCAAGGGCTCGGGTCCCCAGGGCCGTCAAAGTTCCACAGAGGGTGGCCAGTAATGTAGCAGGGAGAGCTACCCTGAAACTCAAGTATAAAGAACGCAAAAGTTTTTCGCTTCTGAAAAGAACCTTGTACCACTGAATCGAGAACAACTCAGGTGGAAACTGGAGGTAGACTGTTTTTGAAACAGACAGAACCACGATCGCCAGAAGGGGGCTCAGCAAGAAAAACAGAACCACATAAACGTAGATCCACGAAAGATCGATACCTCTTCCTGTCAATCTCATAACTCCAGCCGACCTCCCATCGCTCTCCGAAACAGGCTCACAGCGCCGACGACGATGATCAGAAGAATCAGAGAGAGGGCACTCGCCATAGGAAAGTTAATCAAGGCTACATTTTGCTGGATAAGCATCGAGATGACCATCTCTCTCATCCCTCCCAAGATGGAGGGAACTTCGAATGTTCCCATGGCAATGGCAAAGACGAAAATCGCGCCGGTGGCGATGCCCGGTGTGATCAGGGGAAGGATGACATGCCACATGACTCTAAATCTACCGGCCCCCAGAGTCTGCGCGGCCTCTTCCAGGGAGCGATCTACCTGAACAATTGAGCTGTAAAGGGAGAGGATCATATAAGGGAGCAACACGTTGAGAAACCCAACGATGACCCCTGCTTTGTTCCAAATCATCTTGACCGGACTCAATCCGATTTGGCTCAAGAATGAATTGATCACCCCCTTGTTTCCTAAAACGTATATCAGGCCGAACGTTCTAAAGATGACCGCCGTCAGGAAAGGAACGATTATCAAGATCAGAAAGAAATTGGCGCGGTGGAGGTCGATGCGGGCCAACTTGTAAGCGACAGGGTAACTGATCACAACTGCGAGAAGGGTGACAGCCACTGCGATGATGACGGTTCGAAACAGGATGATCAGGTAGAAGGGATCCGAAAAAATCCGAATGTAGTTATCAAAGGTGAATACTGCCACATAGCCTCCCCCAGAAATATTGGTGAAGAAACTGGATACAGAGAGGATGATCAAAGGCATAACCCAGAAAATCAGGATGAGCGCCATCCCTGGGACGCTGAGCAGCTTTTGTGAGAACCGTTCCCGGCTTCTCCAGGTTCGCCCTGGCCGTTTCAAGTCCATCATCGCGTTCTTTTCCCAATCAGATACAAATCCCCTTGACTCCACTCCAGACGGACCTGATCCCCCCTTGCTGGCAACGACTTGTTCGAAAAAGCGGGGGATCGAATGACAATCCGGCTGCTTGGGTACCCGTCAAATGTGCAAATCGTTTCGATCTCGGACCCCAAATAATCGTTGGCCAGAACCTGGGCACGGACGGAGTTCATTCCGGGCCCTTCCCCGCTTTCCCTGTGGGAGACCCTGACATTCTCTTTTCGAATCATAAAAAGAACCGGATCGCCTCTCCGATAGGAGGCTTCGCTAGGAATAGTAGCGACCACAGCTGGGATTTGATCCGAGGCCAGGGTGGCCTGATGTCCATTGATGTCAACAACACTTCCCTCGTAACAGTTCACCTGACCCATGAAGTCTGCAACGAACCTCGAGGCGGGCTTCTGATAAACCTCATAGGGGGAGCCCATCTGCTCGGCCCGCCCCTCATACATCACAACGATTCGGTCAGACATGGAGAGGGCCTCCTCCTGATCATGGGTGACGAAAACAGTGGTGATGCCGATTGTCCTTTGAATGGCCTTCAGTTCGATCCTCATCCTCTTTCTCAATTTGGCGTCGAGATTACTCAGGGGTTCATCCATCAGGAGAATCTCAGGGTCCAGAACCAATGCACGGCACAGGGCAACCCTTTGCCGTTCCCCTCCGCTGAGCTGTCCAGGCAGTCGGTTTTCATACCCTTTGAGGTCCACAACCTTCAAGACTTTTCGGATTTTCTCGAGATGGTCACCGGGAATCCGTCTCATTCTCAACCCAAAACGGATATTCTCCTCCACCGTCATGTGCGGGAAAAGGGCATAATCCTGGAAAATAAACCCGATATTTCTTTTGTGAACCGGAATGCGACTTATTTCTTTCCCATCGATCCGCACCTCCCCCTCATCCTGCTGTTCCAACCCAGCAATCATTCTCAGGGTAGTCGTTTTGCCGCAGCCGCTTGGTCCCAAAAGAGATAAGAATTCCCCGGGCTTAACCTCGATAGACAATTCCTTGACAACCGGGAGCCCTTCGAAGGATTTGCACAAGCGCCGGAGTTCTAGCCTTGCCATTCAGTTCCCCCATCAAATCACAGCTGAGGCAAATATAACCGCATAGGCTGGACTCGGTCTGAACAGGATTGACAGGTTTATTTCTTAAATACCGGGCAACCTCAGCTGGGCGACATGACCATCCGCATAATCACCATACTCGATTTGTAATGATATCCCGAGTGGAGGCATGGATTTCACGTCTCGCATTTTTCAGCGTAGAATCGGCAGAACCGTTTGAGTCCCTCTTCGATTGCTTCGGGATTGGCACAAAAAGACATTCGAACATAGGGGGCGGCATGGGGACCAAAGGTGTCCCCAGGAGCCACGGCGACCCCGGTTTCCTGGACGAGTTCCTTTGCAAAACGATAGGACTCCATCCCCGTTTTATCGATTCGGACCATGATGTAGAAGGTCCCTTGGGGGGCAAAAAACTCAAACCCCTCCCTGTCGAGCACGGCGACGACGAGGTCCCTTCTCTGTCGATAGGCCTGGACCATTTCCGTGACACACTCCTGAGGGCCCGACAAGGCCGCCTCCGCGGCCTTCTGAGAGACAGAGGACGCACAGGAGACAAAGGGCTCAAGCAGCTTGCTCATCTGAGGGGCAATCTCCCGGGGAGCAACGTAGTATCCGATCCGCCAGCCTGTCATGGCATAGGTCTTGGATAACCCGAAGATGGCGATGACTCGGCCGTCTGGGTCCAATGCGGCCGGGCCAAAATGGCTGCCCGTGAAGACAATCTTCTCATAGACTTCATCAGAGATGACCGAGATGTCGCGGCGATCGGCCAGGTCGAGTAACTCCCTGACGGTTTCTTGAGAATAGACCGCACCGGTTGGATTGGACGGGCTGTTGACAACGATTGCTCGGGTCCGAGGTCCAATGAGGGGCTCGATTTCCCGGGCGATCGGTTGAAATCCCGATTCCTCCCGTACCGGATAAAAGACCGGGGTCAAACCCATTACGACGGCTTGCATGTAATAGTTGGGCCATCCCGGATCTGGAATCAGAACTTCATCCCCCGGTTCCACCACCGCCATCAGGGCACTGGCAAGAGCGAACATGGATCCAGGGGTTACCGCAATCTGTTCCAATTGCGCGTTTATCCTGTTTTCTTCTCGCACCTTTTGAAGGATCATTTCCCGGAGAGAGAGAAGGCCCGTGTTGGGCGTGTACTTGGTAAACCCCTCCTCCATTGCTCGGACCGCGGCCTCCTGAATATGCGAGGGGGTTGGAAAACCCGGTTCTCCCAATTCCAAATGGAAGGCCTCCTTCTGTTGGGCCGCCAAATCCATGATGACCCGAATTCCGGATCGGGGCATTCTCTCAAGATTCCTCGATAGAGTCCTCATATTTCATCCCTGGTTCAGATTTGATCCGCTGATCATATCAGAAAAGAAGGGAAAAAGCCATCCGACAATCCTAAAGACACTCCCCGGAGGGAATTCGGAAGCAAACGAAGGGGTAGGATTTTGATTTAGGATTTTAGATTTTGGATTTTAGATTTTGGATTGGGGGTTTTGGATTTTGGATCGCGGATTTTAGATTTTGGATCTTGAATTGGCGATTTGGGAATGAAAGAACGTTCAGACATCCAGTACCCAACAGCCAATTCCGACTAAGTCAACTACCACCCCTGGAAACGTCTTGTTTAGCTCTCACAGAGCGCGCGGAGGCACAGAGTTCTTGAGCTGAATCCTTGAGAGGAGGATTCAGCTCAAATTGCCATCCCGCTTCGCGGGAATTCATTAGTGTTTTATTCAGCCTAATAGATAGGTACTGACAATTTGCATCACTCACTGTTGCCACGAAAGTGGCTGAGAGTTTTGTCTGATTTTTCCTCTCAAAAAATCAGACAAATCTTTCCCTCTCTGAGATCTCTGCGTGCTCTAGCGACCCTGAGCAAAGGCGAAGGGGAGCGGGCGAGAGATAATCAAAACATCCTTTTCACGAGCAGAACTTAACTGAACCCTCCTGAAAAGCGGGAGGGTCTTGGAAACTACTGATCCTCAGCCTCAAATCTGAAGGGGAGCGGCCCCCCGAGTGAAGCGATCCTCAAACGGTCGCTTAGACCTCTTGAGACCTGCAGATCTTGCAATCTGTCCCTGAACAGATTATACATGAACCAATTCCCCCGTCCTTCATTTGGTTTCCAGCCGACAACAGATCTTTCCCTCCCCGCGCCGTCGCCATAGCGGCTATGGCGCGTCGGCGACTGGCGGGAGGGGATAAAGGGGAGGGGGAAATTACAAGTAGCTGAATATCCACCTAACCAACCCTAATCAAATCAGGAGAAAGGAGACTTCATGATCCCGATTAAGGTGCTCGGTATCAGTGGCAGCCCGAGGAAGGGCAACAGTTCCTATCTGTTAAGAAAAGCCATGGAGGGGGCGAAAGGGGTCAACCCCAAGGCAGTGAAGACAGAGTCCTATTCCATCAAAGGAAAAACCTTTCATCCCTGTATCGCCTGTTCTTACTGTGCGAAACACGAAGGGGCGTGCGTCCATCAGGATGATTTTGAGGGCCTTCGAAACCGGTGGATGGAGGCCGATGCCATCATATACTCCGTGCCAGTCTACCACATGAGCATGCCGGGTCAGCTCAAGTGTTTCATCGACCGC
>CAYGBW010000103.1:0-23825 GCA_964348185.1 uncultured Thermodesulfobacteriota bacterium
CACAAGTTCAACTACTATGTGAAATCCTTCGGCAAGGCGGCCTGTGTGGGCTGTGGCCGGTGTGTGACGTATTGCCCCGTCAATCTCGATATCCGGAGGGTGATCGAAGCGATCAAGAATCAGGAGTCAGAATAAAAGCGAATTGAACGGGGCCTTTCAACGGATGATGGTAGGGGAGAGAACGCATGGCCCGGCAAACCTCCTTGGAATCCGGGGTATGTTCGTGCTGGCGAATAGACACTTCTTTCAGTTGGAGACAAGGGAGAGACCTATTGACGCTTTCCCCAGTCGATTCTGACTTCTGACTCCTGGCTTCTGACTTCTTTCCTTTGACTCCTGTTGTGATGAAGTAATAGGACTCCCTATGAACATCGCCACGAGAAAGCAAGAGAGAGTCGTGTCAAATCCCTATCTTCCCCTGCCAGCCAGAGTGGAGAGAACGGCTATAGAGACCGCCGACCGGATGTTGAAGACAATCCATCTCTCCCTGACCAGGGAGGAAGATCGAGAGAGGTTTTCGTTCCGACCCGGTCAGTTCTGTCAGATCTCTGTCCTTGGGAAGGGAGAAGCGCCTTTCGGAATCGCCTCCTCTCCAACCGAAAATGGATCGCTTCGGTTTACGGTCAACAGAGCGGGAGTTGTCACAACGGCCATCCATCATCTGGAAGCGGGGGACGAGGTGGGTCTCCGGGGGCCCCTCGGCAATGGCTATCCAACCGACCGGTTCGAGGGGAAGGATGTCGTGGTCATCGGCGGCGGATTTGCCTTCACTACACTCAGAGCGCTCTTGGTCTTCATGCTGGGCAGAGAGAATCGGTCACGGTTCGGGCACATCAGGGTGATCTATGGGGCCAGAGCTCCTGGGTTGCTGCTCTACAGGCAAGAGCTCAAAAGGTGGGAGATTCGGCGCGATGTGGATCTCCATATCACCGTTGACAAAGGAGATAAGACCTGGAGAGGACTCCAGGGGTTCGTTCCCGATATCGTGACCCGAGTGGCGCCCCGTTCGGAAAACGCATATGTTGTCATCTGTGGCCCCCCTGTCATGATCAAGCTCACCTTTCCCAGGCTCTTGGAGCTCGGATTTCGCGCGGATCAGATATACACATCTTTGGAACGACGAATGAAATGTGGCCTCGGGAAGTGTGGCCGCTGCAATATTGGTCATCTTTACGTGTGCAAAGATGGACCGGTCTTCAGCTATGCCGAGTTGGCCGAACTGCCTAAAGACGATTAACCCGGGATCAGGGTTCAGCAGTCAGGTGTCAGCAAGATAAGAAAGGCCGCCGAGAAAGCGGGTTCGGAGCCTTCGTTCATGATGCACCGGAAGGTAAGGACATCCTGGCTTGATCTATAACGTAAAGGTAGGTGTATGCTGACCCCTGATGGCTGAACCCTGAAAACTAAACCTGGAGGGAATGATGGACGCCACCATTCTGGAAAAGATCGTTGGGAGAGAGAATGTTCATACGGATGAAGTGGAACGGCTCTGTTACAGCAGGGACATGTCGATACACGAGGGTATACCCGACGCGGTTGTCTTTGCCCAAAACCCCGGGCAGATCGTTGAGATCCTTAAGGTTGCCAATCGGGAGAGAATTTCCGTCGTCACCCGGGGATCTGGAACCAGTGTCACCGGAGCTGTCCTGGCCATGAAGGGAGGCATTATCCTCGATCTCAGTCGGATGAATCAAATCCTGGAAATAAACAAGAAAAGCAACTACGTCCGGGTACAACCCGGTGTTATTTGCGCCCAGCTGAATGCCGCCCTTGCCCCGACCCACTTCTTCGCTCCAGATCCAGCCAGTGCTCCCCTCGCCTCCATTGGAGGCATGGTGAGTACCAATGCCAGCGGCAATCGGGCTTTGAAGTACGGCACGACTCGCGACTACATCATGGCCTTGGAAGTGGTCCTGGCTGACGGAAGGGTCCTGAAAACCGGGTCCATCGCTCCCAAGACCTCCTCAGGATACGAGCTGAGTCATCTCTTTGCCACCTCAGAGGGAACCCTGGGAGTCATCACCGAACTCACGATGAAAATCCTCCCCATGCCCGAGTATATTGCATACGCCCAGGCCAGATTCCCGGACACTGAATCGGCGGGTAAAGGGGTGGAGAAGATGTTGAGCGGGGGCATCCCCCTCTCTTCGTGTGAGATCCTGGACAGGATTTCCATCGGTGTGGTCAATCAGGCCATGGGCCTCAATATCCCATCCGAGGTGGGGTGCATCCTTTTCATTGAGATCGACGGAAACCGTAGCGCCGTCAAGGAGCACATCAAAACGATCGACAGAATCTGTGCCGAAAACCAGGGCCTGGGTAATATCTGGGATGATGATCCGGCCAAGAGGCTTCAAATGTGGGCCGGGCGCCAGGGCCTGGTCCCCTCCCTTTCCAAGGTTAGACGGGGGGCGAGACTCATGAACTATATGGAGGACTTTGGCGTCCCCATCGAGAGGATTCCTGATACCATCCGGGAGATTCAGAAGATCAGTGAGAAGCACAGTTTCCCCATTGGGACCTTTGGCCACGTAGGAGACGGAAACCTCCACGCCGTCATCGTCATGGATGTCCGGAACCGGGAGGAATGGAGTATCCTGAGAAGGATCGGAGACGATTTCATCGAAATGACCAAAAAGTTCGGAGGAACCTTTTCCGCAGAGCACGGCGTCGGCATGGCGAAATCTCCTTTTATCAAGGAGGAACTGGGTATCGCCCTGGACGTCATGGAGGGGATCAAAAAGACCCTGGACCCCAACAACATTCTCAACCCAGGAAAGATGGGTTTTCAGGGGTCGCCCGAGGACATTCTCGACCGGTCTGCTTTTCGACCGTTTATCGAAAGCCCTGAAAATCTCGTCACCTTTGGCACCGATGTGGACAACGAGATTCTTGCCTGCATCCAATGCGGCTTCTGCCGGGCCGGATGCCCAACCTACGGAGAGACCTCACTCGAGTCGATCAATGCCCGAGGTCGGGTCATCCTTTCCTACTACCTCCTTACCGGCCGTCTCAAGCCATCAGAAGCCCTGGCGAGACGGTTCTACAGTTGCAGCATGTGTCTGAACTGCAAGGCTGTCTGTCCTGCTGGGGTCATGGTGACGGACATCATCGAGGCCGCGCGGGCGAGATTGGTGGAAGCAGGCTATCTTCCACCGGTCCATCAGAGCCTGGTGCAGTCGATTGAAGCGCGGGGAAACCCTTTCGGAGAAACCGCAGAAAAAAGGGGAGACGTCTATCCGACTGGGTACAAGCCCCGGGATGGGGCAGCCACCCTTCTCTACTTCGGATGTGTGGCCTCGTATCAGGACATTCACATCATTCCCAGCACCCTGAACATCATGGACAGGGCCAGGATCGACTACACCACTCTAAGGGCTGAGGAATACTGCTGCGGATACATCTCTCATCTTGTGGGAGAACGCAGTGAATTCGAAAGGTGTGTCAGAAAGAACGGAGATCTCTTCACGAAGATGGGTCTCGACGAGATCGTGACGACTTGCGCCGGTTGCTACCGCACCTTCAAGGATCTGTACCCCAAACACGGGGAACTGGAGACCATTCGCATCTATCACGTGATAGAATACCTGGAAAAGCTTATCGGAGAGGGCAAGATCCAGATGAAGAAGGGTGTGCCAAGCAAGGTGGCCTACCACGACCCCTGCGACCTGGGTCGCCACATGAACTTCTATGATCCCCCACGCAATCTAATCAAGGCTATTCCAGGCGTCGAGTTGGTTGAATTCACCCAACACAGAGACCTTGCCAAGTGCTGCGGGGGCGGAGGAGGGATGAAGGCTTATGACACTGTCATGAGCCTGGATATCGCCCACGAACGG
Organism: uncultured Thermodesulfobacteriota bacterium; assembly: GCA_964348185.1. GTDB lineage: Bacteria > Desulfobacterota > BSN033 > WVXP01 > WVXP01 > CAYGBW01. The sequence continues at coordinate 3,840 of CAYGBW010000103.1, forward strand.
GTGCAGCAGGCAGCCGAGGTTGGGGCAGACATCATCGTTTCTGCCTGTCCATCCTGCAAGAGCAACCTTCAACAGGGGGCGGCCAGATTAAGGAGAGAGAAAAAGGAGAAGATCAAGGTCATGGACATCACGGATCTCGTCGCCCAGGCGATCGCCTGATTTCCCGACTGATCCCTCGTCGGACCTCGTAATCAGGGCGTCTTGCCCCCTTCATATCCACCGTCTCAGACCTGTCTTTTGAACTCCTGCCCGGTTCCAGCAGGAAGTCCACCTCTTCACGGCTCAAGTATCTGTATTGGCCCGGTTTAAGACCCCCGATCTCTAGGGATCCATACTTGACCCTCACGAGTCTCAAAACAGGATGGTGTATCTCTTGGAACATCCTTCTCACGAGCCGATTTCGTCCCTCTCTGACGACTACACGCCACCAGGAGTTGGCTCTCAAGGCTCTGAAGAGCTTCACCTCCGCAGGCAGGGTCGGACCGTCACTGAGTTTCACCCCTTGTCTTAAGCGGCGGATCGCTTTCCCATCGGGGATGCCTTTGACTTTGACAAGGTAGGTTCGTGGCTTTTCATACCTCGGGTGGATTATCCGTTGGAAGAAGTCCCCGTCGTTCGTGAGGAGCACGAGACCCTCTGAGTCTACATCGAGTCGTCCCACAGGGTAGATACGGAACTTCACGCCCTTGAACAAATCAGTCACAACGGGTCGGCCCAGGGGGTCCCTTCGGGTGCAAAGAATCCCCCGGGGTTTGTTGAGGACGATATAGACCTTGGGCTCGAGCCTCTTGATCAGTTTTCCATCGACACGGATATGGTCCTCCAACGGGTCAGCCTTGAAATCAAGCCGAGTCACGACTGCGCCGTTGACTTGAACCCTACCCTCACGCATGAGCTTCTCCGCCTCACGGCGGGATGCAACCCCGGCCTTGGACAGTATCTTCTGGATCCTCTCTCGAGTCATCGGATCAAGTTCGAAGGGCACATGTCATTTGGACGGTAGGAACATCGCCCCGAGGGAAAAGCAGAATTTACAGATTCGAAATTGGAATATCGAAATACGAAACAAATTATAGTACCTCATGAGTTAAGCTTAATTGAACCCCTCCCTACTCAAGCAGGCAGATTTCTAGCATGACGGAGAGTCAATTCTTTTGAACCGCAGAATATCGAACAAGCAATAATGAATGTCGAAGGGAAAAAATCATCATTCGAAATTCCTTGTTCGATATTCGATATTCAAATGGCAATCTCTGCGAATGGGGAGTCTATTCCGGTGGGCCGACAGGGGAAGGCTCCCCCTTGTGAAGTTCCTCGATTTCTCTAAGGGTGGGTAAATCCGAAAGATTCCTGAGCCCGAAAACCTGGAGAAACTCGCGGGTGGTTCCGTACACGATGGGCCTCCCCGGCACGTCTCTCCGTCCCAGTATTCGGATCAGTCTCCGTTCGAGAAGCGTTTTCAGAACGGACGCAGAATCCACTCCTCGAATCGCCTCTACCTCTGCTCGCATGAGGGGCTGCTTATAGGCTACGATGGCAAGCACCTCCATGGATGAGCGGCTGAGACGAGGAGCCCTGTTTTTCCGCAGTTTCCTGATCCATTCCACGCAACCGGGTTTTGTGCGAAACTGGTAGCCGTCCGCCACCTGGGCGAGCTCGAATCCGTGAATCGGATCTTGATACTCCTGACTGAGTTCGTCCAACACCCTCTGGATCTTCCCCTTGTCCGGCTCCTCCAGGATTTCCTTGATCATCTCGATTTTCAGTGGGAATTCGGAACTAAAAATCAGGCTCTCGACTGCGGACCGCAATGCAGAAGAATCCATTCTCGGACCTGTTTCTCGGCCAGACTCGGTCAAATCCTCGGCTTTTCGCTGAACGTATCAAAGGTGCCGGATTTGTCATAGGGAGAAATGCAGGAGATCGCGTGCTTATAGATGAGTTGGTCCGTGCTGCTCTTCAGAATGAGACTGAAGTTATCAAAGCTCGTGATGTACCCTTCAAGTTCCTTCCCTGTGGTGAGTTGCACGTTCACCCAGATCCTTTCTCTTCGAACCTTGTTGAGAAACTGATCCTGCACATTGATTTGACTCTTTGCCATGAATCCACTCCGCAGATTTTTTCAGCAGAAAAACTGATGTTCCTATTACGAATACACCGGATGCTTCAAACTTTCAAGAAGTTTTTCGCCTTTCTCATCGCCTCACCCTTGCCCCTTAGCCAACAGATACGGGAGTCGGCTTTGAACCACGTCCATTGACGTTTGGCGTAGCGTCGAGTGTCCCGCTTGATCAAATCGATGGCCCGATCCAGGGATAGATCGCCGTGGAGGTAGGCCCCGATCTGTCGGTACCCGATGCCCTGCATGGGCCTCAGGTTCCGGTCATATCCCAGTTTGAAAAGCCTCTCCACTTCATCCACGAGCCCCCGCTCGATCATCCCATCTACTCGCGCTTCGATACGCTGATACAGCTCCTTTCGTTCCACGTCAATGCCGATCTTCAAAACCTGGAATGACTCGGGAGTGAACCGATGGGCCTGCCTGAGTTCACTGATCGGCTTTCCAGTGGCTCGAAAGACCTCGAGGGCCCGGACGATGCGGAAGGTATCATTCTGGTGAACCCTGCGGGCGGTCTCGGAATCGACCCGTTTCAATTCTTCATAGAGGCAGGCTATCCCTCTCTGTTGGGCTTCCTCCCTGAGCTGTGCACGGATTTCCTGGGGGATCAGAGGACAGGCGAACAGACCGTGGACAAGGGTTTTGATGTAAAGCCCTGTCCCCCCCACCACAAAGGTCCTTTTCCCGGAATCTATAATTCCATAAATCGCCTGAAGCGCCACCTCCCTGTATTGGACAGCGTCAAAGGGCTCGTCAGGATAGACGAGATCAATCCCATGGTGGGCGATCCCCTCTCTGGCCTCAGCAGAGGGTTTATCCGTGCCAATGTCCATGTGAATGTAGACCTGCATGGAGTCGGCACTGACGATTTCTCCGTTTAGAGCCTCAGCCAATTCGAGACCCAACATCGACTTGCCAGAGCCTGTCGGACCAGCGATGATAACGATGGAGGGCCTGTCCACAACAGAGATAATTGCCTCTATCCTGGTGCAACGAGTTGAAACGGTAAGCTTTCAAGCCTCCTCACTGGCGAAGTGAGGGGAACTAGTCGGCTCTCTCAATGGCCTCTTTGATCTTTATCAAAAACTCCTCGACATTGTAGGACTTGTAGATGAAATCCTTGGCTCCCAGAGACAGGGCATGGTCGGGCTCCTCACTGGTGAATCCCGTGATCATGATCACATCGATTTTCGGGTCTATCATCTTGGCGGCGGTCAGGACGTCGATTCCACTCTTTCCTGGCATCTTTATGTCCGTAATCACCGTATCGAATCTCTCTGAGGAGAGTCTCTCGATAGCCTCAGCCCCGTTTTCAGCTTCCACGACCTCGTACCCCTCCTCTATGAGAAGGCCTCCCAAGGCGTCTCTGATGATTTCCTCGTCATCAGCGAGCAGTATCTTCTTCTTTTCCTTCATGCCTACCCACTGAGGCCTTTTGAGCCTCCCCGGGCAAGGACTTTCCTTCTCGTTTGATGAAGGGGACAGCTCTGGCAGCTTGGAACGGGCATCTGGGATTCTCGTCTTTCCTCACTACCGAGGATCTCCCAGCAGCGATGTCCCTGCCCCCGCTTGAAGACGGGGCAATCCTCCCTCTTCATATCTTTCAGGCAGGCCTCACAGCCAACCGTGTCCCAGCAGGGCTTTGCTTCGACCGAAGGAAGAATGATTCTGAAAATGGTGCCTCCTCCGGCGTTCCGATCAATATCCATGATCCCCGAATGATTCTTGATGATTTCATGGCTGAGTGAGAGGCCCAGGCCAACACCTTTCCCGTCTTCCTTGGTGGTGAAAAAGGGGTGAAAGATCCTCTCAATATGTTCTTCCGGAATCCCCACGCCGGTATCGATGAAATCGATCTCCACAAATTCGTCATCAAGGAGTCCAAAAGAGCGGATCGTCAATTCCCCTTGACCGAGTGGATCCATGGCGTCTCTGGCATTCGTAATCATGTTGAGAAAAACCTGATGGAGTTGATTCTTGTCGGCCATCACTCTGGGAAGGTCCTTCCGAAGGTCCTTGTTGACACGGATGTTATGATTTTCAAGCTGTTTTTGTACCATCATCAGGGCATCTTCGATGGGTTCGTCTACATTGACTTCCTCCTTTTCTGCCTTGGATTGTCGGGAGAACATCCGAATGTTGTTGGTGATCTTTGTCATCCGCTCGATCTGAGTAATGATCTTCTGAATGTTCTGGTACTCTCTGCTTTCCGGAGCCAGTCCCTTGAGAGAACGTTCCGCAAAAATACCGATGGCCAGGAGCGGCTGATTCAACTCGTGAGCGATACTGGCTCCCAACTGCCCCATCCCCACCATTTTGGCCGCCTGAATCAGTTCGCCCTGGGTTTTTTTCAGCTCCGTGTTGGCAACCTCCAACTCATAGGAGAACTCTTGAACCCTTTTCTTCTCAAGATTGATTTTCCGAATATCGTCCTCGAGTCGATGGGCCATGATGTTGAAGTCGGCTGACAACTGTCCGATCTCGTCTTCAGAGGTGATATCAACCCGCTTGGAGAGGTCCCCACTGGCGACGGTTCGGGTGGCCCCAACAAGGGTTTGAATGGGCCGGATCAACAGCACCCTCACAACGATATAGCCAAAGACAAAGTATATGGCGATGCCGGTAATCCAGAGGGTGAGGATGGTCAAAATGATCCTTTTCTGAGCCAACTTCACACTCTCCAAAGAGCTCAGAACGGCAAAGGAACCCACAGACCTTTTATCGACAATATAGGGGTAGAAAGCCACCTTGTGAGAGCTCTCATCTGTGGTCAGGGCTTCCAGGATAGGAACGGGATTCGGATCTGAAAGAGAGGGAGGCATCATGGCAATGAGTGTTTCAAGGAATCCATTACCCCGATCTCCAAAGGTGGAAGCGAGAACCCCGCCTTCTGAGTCGAACACGACGAGGTCAATATCGGGCATCTTCTCTTTGATACTTCGGAGAGACCGATTGATGGAGGGAACGTGATGGTTCAGAACATGGGGATAGGGCATCTTACCGGTCATCTCGTAAAGGAGCATGGAGGTCGCATGGCCGATAGAAAGAACCCTCGCGTCGGCTTTCTCTTCAAGCATTTGTGTCGATATCCTGACACTGTATGGGAGGGTCAGAAGAAGCCCGACAAAGCCAATAGCGAGAAAAGGGAGCGATAGTTTGTAAAACAGCCTCGTCTTGATCAGTCTCAGTGGAAAAATAGCACCGTCCTCCTATCCTCAGTCAAAGTCGACCGGTCCCCCAACAGGCCAAAACCCCGTCTCTTCCGTCCAGAGAGATAACCACCCGGGGCGGATCCGCCGCCTCCACCCGAAGGGCCCAAAAGAGACACCCGAGGTAGAGTAGCGAGGCTCGCGGTATGAGCTATGAAGACGCCTCCATCAATATATCTCGTTTGTGGAGGAGGACCTTGATTCGGTGGCAGAGAATCTCGCTTTTGAAAGGTTTGAGAATAAAATCGTCCGCCTTGGAGAGCAGGAGTGCTCGGGCGTGGCTCTTGGGATCCGTAAAGGCTCCAGTGATCATGACCACGAGGGTTTTGGAGATCGATTCGTCTTCATCTGTTTTGATTTCACGGCAAACCTTGAATCCATCCTTCTTGGGTATCTGCGCGTCGAGGACGATCAGATCTGGCCTCTCGGATTGAACCTTTTCGATCGCTTCATCCCCATCTGACGCCGTCACCACATCGTAGCCCTCGTCCAAGAGGAGCCCCTCCAGAGCGTCAACGACGACCTCTTCGTCATCGACAATCAGTACCTTGTCCCGTCTCATTGATTCCTCCTCCTTTGGTCCCGTTGAGTCCTTCTCGTTCCAATCCCTGGAAGACGGCTTACTCCTTCGACTCCCTCATCTTTTTCAGCCTCTTCAGGCGGAAAAGGTCCTCTCTCTCCCTCTCCTCCAGGGTACTCTCGATGAAGCGGGTCTGTTCCACCAACCCGGGAATCACAACCTGTTCCAAAGCATTGACCCGTCGGGTCGTCTTCCGTATTTCGTCTCCCAGACGCTTCACTCTGACCTCGTTACTGGCCATCGCGATGATCAGGTTGAGAATCCCTTCAAAGGAGGTTGCTGTCTCGTCAATCCGGGATGAAACCGTATGGATTCCGTACCCTCTGGCCAATACCGAGCGGACGACGCTCTTCTTCTCGAGTTCCGGCACCCGGATGCCCCAGATGTTGCGCCGTTCCACCCCCAATGAAATTTCCCGTTTTGTTGACATCCCTACCGATTTTACCACGTGGGGTCCATCGATTCCCAGGGCCAGGTTGAGTGCCGTGGCAGCGGCCCGGACACGCTCATCCAATTCGTCCCTGAAAGAAAACATCTCCCTGACCATGGTGAAAAACTCCTTGACCAGGGCATCTCGTTTGTTTTTCAATAGATTCACGCCTTCGCTGGCAAGTTTTGTCTGAACCCGGTTCTGAAGCAGATTCATTCGCGTAGGACTGATCTTCTCCAAGGTAACGCTTCTCCTGGCTATTCAATGACGGCCTGGGTGGGTTTTCTTTCCTCCTGATAGTAGAGGTCGATGTGCTCTTTCTTGATTCTCCTGAGTTCGACTTTTGGGAGTCGGGAGAGGAGACTCCACCCAATCTCAAAGGTCTGTTCGATGGCTCGGTCGTCCAATCCCTGATGGATGAACTCCCGCTCAAAATCCTCCGCAAACTTTAGATAGCTCTGGTCCAGTTCCGTGAGAGCCTCTTCCCCCACGATCGCCACAAGCCTTTTGAGCTCTCTACCCTTGGCATAGTAAGCATAGAGCTGATCGGCGAACCCCCGATGATCGTCCCTTGTCTGGCCTTCTCCTATCCCCTGGTTCATGAGTCTGGAAAGGCATGGAAGGGCATCGATGGGGGGATAGGTTCCTTTCCGGTGGAGTTCCCGGCTCAGGACGATCTGTCCTTCCGTGATATAGCCGGTCAGATCGGCGATGGGATGGGTGATGTCGTCATCGGGCATGGTCAAGATCGGAATCTGTGTGATAGAGCCCTTTTTGCCCTTGATGCGCCCTGCCCGTTCGTATATCGTGGCCAGGTCGGTATACATGTATCCAGGATAACCCCTTCTTCCCGGCACCTCCTCCCGAGCCGACCCAATTTCCCGAAGGGCCTCACAGTAATTGGTTATGTCTGTGAGAATGACCAATACATGCATGTCACATTCAAAAGCGAGATACTCGGCAACCGTGAGGGCGCACCGAGGGGTAAGGAGTCTCTCAATGGTGGGTTCATCGGCCAGATTCAGAAAAATGACCGTTCGACTCAGCGCACCCGTTTGCTCAAAATCCCCGATGAAAAACGAGGCCTCCCTCTGGGTGATTCCCATGGCGGCAAACACAATGGCAAAATGCTCTCCCTCGCCCCTCACCTTGGCCTGCCGAACCAACTGACTCGCGATGTCGTTTGCCGGAAGGCCCGCCCCGGAGAAGATGGGGAGCTTCTGCCCCCTCACCAGGGTGTTCAATCCGTCGAGTGTGGAGATTCCGGTTTGAATGAACTCCGCAGGCCTTTCCCTTGAGATGGGGTTGATAGGGGATCCCGTGATCTCCCGTCTCTCTTCAGGGAGGACCTGGGGGAGCCCATCGATTGGCTTTCCCGAGCCATTGAAAACCCGTCCAAGCATATCGATAGAAACGCCGATTTTGGCAACCTCCTCTCTGAAGACAACGGACGTGGTTGCAACATCCAAACCGGCTGTGGCCTCCAGAACCTGGATCACCACATGCTCGTCAGAAGTCTCCAGAACCTGGCCGGTCCGGCTCTCGCCACTGGGGAGGAGAATGCGCACCATTGCCCCATAGACAGCCTCGGGAATACTCTTGGTGAATATCAGGGGACCTGAAATATAATTGACAGCCCGGTATTGCCTGGTCACAAGGTCCATCATAGCGCTCCCAATTCTCTGATTACACGCGACATCAGATCATCAACTCGTTCCGCAAACTCTTCGTTGGGAATCTCCTTCATCCGAGAGAGATCTTCCCTCAGGGGTTGTGCGATCAGGGTTTCCAGGGGAACTCCCCTTTCGAGTGCCTTGTCACTCTCTTTGTAGTAGGTCATGAGGGCCTTGATCATGCCGTGTTGTTTCTCAAAGGGGCAGAAACAGTCCACTTCGTGGAAGGCACTCTGGCGCAGGTAGTCCTCCCTGACGGAACGGGCCATCTCCATGATGAGCCGTTCCGCATCAGGAAGGGCATCCAATCCCACCAACTGAGCCACCTCTTGGAGCTCAGTCTCCTTTTGAAGAAGGACCATCGTCTCTTCCCTGAGGTCGTCCCAATCGGCTGCCACGTGCTCATTGAACCACTCCTTGAGGTGCTCCGAGTAGAGGCTGTAACTTCGAGTCCAGCTTATGGCCGGAAAGTGGCGCGAATGGGCCAGGGTAGAGTCAAGGGCCCACAGGGCCCCCGCAATTCTCATGGATGCCTGGGTGACGGGCTCTGAGAAATCCCCCCCTGGGGGAGAGATCGCGCTGATCACGGTAACCGACCCCTCCCGTCCATCATCCCCCAGGCACATGACCCGACCTCCCCGCTCATAGTAGTTGGCCAGGCGGGTCGCCAGATAGGGTGGGTACCCCTCCTCGCCTGGCATCTCAGCGAGACGGGAGGACATCTCCCTGAGGGCTTCGGCCCACCGGGAGGTGCTGTCTGCCAGAATCCCGACCCGGTATCCCATGTCCCGATAGTATTCGGCCATGGTGATGCCGGTATAAATGGAGGCCTCCCTGGCCGCTACGGGCATGTTCGATGTGTTGGCAATGAGAACCGTCCGATTCATCAGGGGAAGATCGGTTCTCGGATCAATCAGATGGGGGAACTCGTAGATCAGATCCGTCATCTCGTTCCCCCTTTCACCGCACCCGACGTATATGATGACGTCTGTATTGGCAAACTTGGCAAGGGTGTGTTCCACAACGGTCTTGCCTGTACCGAATCCACCCGGCACAATCGCGGTGCCCCCGTCAGATATGGGAAACATCGTATCGAGGATTCTCTGGCCCGTGATAAGGGGGACCGTTGACCCCAGCTTACTCACATAGGGTTGTCCCATGCGGGACGGCCATTTCCGCATCATCAACAGGGAAGTTCCATCATCGAGCATTCCGACGGGTTCCTCAATTCTGAACCTGCCGCTCCCGATATCCTTGATGGTTCCAGAAACACCGGGCGGGACCATGACATGATGGACAATGGCTGGCGTTTCCTGGACATGCCCGATAATCGTGCCACCTTGAACCTTATCGCCCTTTTTGACCGCTGCGGCAAACTCCCAGACCTTGTCCCTGGGAAGTCCGGGGACGGTAATTCCCCGATCGATGTAATTTCCAGAGATCTGTTCCAGGTGACTCAGCGGGCGCTGAATGCCGTCGTAAATAGAGGTCAAAAGGCCAGGGCCAAGCTCCACCAGGAGAGCATCGCCCGTGTTGATCACTTCCTCGCCGATTCCAAGGCCTGAGGTATCCTCATAGACCTGGATGGTGGCGAGGTCTTCATCGAGGCGGACGATTTCACCCACGAGCCCCAGTTTTCCCACCTTGACCATGTCATACATCTTGGCGCCCAACATGTTCTTGGCCACCACTGCCGGGCCCGAAACCTTTGAAATAACGCCGACCTGTTGCTTTCCCATCCGGAAACTCCATAAGATCAGGATTTGAGACAGACTCTACTTTGTCAACTTGATATGGTACCCGATGGCCTTCCGAATCAACTGAGCAGCGTAGCTCTCTTCAACGTCCCGCTTCTCCTCGGTATACACAACGGGGGGAAAAGGAATAACCAGGGGCATCTCACTTTCCGTGACGAGGCGCATCGTCCTCTGGTCGAACCCCTTGAGGAAGTTCTCATTGATCGCTATGAGGCCAATATCTCTCCTATGGATGGCCTCTCGGAGAACCTCAGCGGCCGCTTCGGCTGTTGTCTCCCGCACCTCGACCCCGGCCAGTTGGAAGCCTGCCGAACTCGCTTCATCGGTGATCACCACCACGCTATACAAGGATGAGTTCCTCCTGGATGGCCGACAGGGGCAGATTCCCTGCTCTCCCTCGGCAGATCATCCTCAGGTTCACTGCCTCACTGAATTTCAGCCACAGGTAACCCACAACCGAGGCAATGCTCAGGGGATTCTTGGCAAACATCGCCGCACCCCGCTGAATCATGGTCTGTTCCATCAGCCTCTCCACAGCAGGAAGTCCCCCCCTTCGGGAGAGCCTCTGGCTTGACGGGTTGAGGAGCTCTCCGTAGCTCGTATCGGCAAACCTTCCAAGCACCTCGTTCATGTCCTTGCCGGAGGCTGCAGACAGAAAATCCTCTCCCTTGATCTCCAGCCCTTCTCTGATAAAGAGATCGCCCCTTTCAGCAGGCGGGATCCTGTTCTCAGCAATCTTCATGGCCATCAGGATATTCAGTATGTCGATCTCGATTCTCAGAAAGCCCCTGACGATCTGGCTGTTTTCGTCGTCCTCTTCTCTCTTTAGAGCCAACAGTGACCTTTCGAAGTAGAATTTGTCAAGGGCGACCTCCATATTGGTTAGGCTCTGGGTGGCAGACAGATCGGACAACTTGGCCTGAAGGGGGGGGTAGTATTCGGAATTCCATGTAACAAGGAGATCGATGACGGCCTTGATATCGGGTTGTTTCATCAACTCCTTCAGCAGGGGCTCCTTGAGCTTGCATACGGGGACGAGACTCCTCAGGACCTCCTCCTGGGAAACACCCGAAAATTTTCCCCGGAGGACCGTTTTGATATTGTACACATCCCACCGGCCAAGGAGAATCCCCAGCAGCCGTTTGGGGGCGCCTCCAACCATACCAAAGATTCCTGAATACGTCTGCGTAAGATGCCGTCTGATCCCCTCCTCGATCGCAGCGATTTCCGAAGCCACAAGGGTACGGGCTTCTTCGACATCTCTGCCGTACTCTGTCTCTTGTAGAAGGGCTATGATCGACCGGAGGTTTTCCTCGCCCATAAGCTTTTCGAAAAAAGGCCTGTCCAGAAGGCGACTCTTCATCGCCCTAATTCGGGCGTTGATGTAACCGTAATCATCGTTCACAGACAGACCCTCTCTTGACAGGCCGACCCTTCACCGGTTGAGTGCCCATGGTATACCACCGAAAACCCCCTCTGGGGAATATCCAAAGCCCCTACTGTCCGCCGAAAAGAATCTGATTCACCTCCTGGACGAGGGATTCCTGCAGTTTTTCGAGTCTGGATTCAATGGTATTGTGGATGGAGACCGATCCGTCCTCACTCCCAGCCACAAGGCCCCCAAGGCAGTCGTCCCCTGATTTGACTTCAGCATTGAGCCCCCGGGAGGCAAGAATCTTCTTGATCAAGGGCACATCTCTCTCATCAACATAGACCACGAGATCCTTGCCCTTGAGAACCTCTTCTCCAAGCTTCTGAACGATTGACTCGTATTCTTTCCTCTCTCGAATCCTAGAGAAGGCCTCTCGGGCCTCCTTAAAGACATCCTGGACAATCTGGTTCTTCAACTGAGTCAGAGATCTCTTCTTTCTCAGTTCGGATTCTCCCTGGATTCTCGTTTTTGTTACCTCCAACTCTGGGTCCTCCTCTTGAAGAATCGATTGAGCGACTTCCTTTGCCCTGGCCTCTGCCTCCTCGATCAACCTCTTGGCAGTCCTTTCGGACCGAGCGATGATCTTCTCTCTTTCATCTCTTCCCTTTGCTTCAATGGCCTCAAGTAACTCAGCAAAGCCCATAATCCTCCCCTTGTCGATGCTCCGCAGAAACCTCCGCTCCCTATCCGTCAACGATCCGCCTGAACAATCGGACATGAAGGGCTTCTAGAACATAAAAAGAACAATCGCAGCGATCACAAAACCGAGAATGACGACGGTTTCTGGAATCGCGAGCAGAACAATCATCAACCCTGTCAACTCCGGCTTCTCGGCAATGACCCCGGCTCCAGCAGCTCCAATCCTGGACTGGGCAATCCCGGTACCGATGGCCCCCAATCCAATGGCCAGGCCGGCTCCCAAGGCAAGAAGCCCTTTACCCACCGAGGCCTCACCCGGGGCTGCCGCTTCCTCAGCGGCATAGACCAGGGCTCCCCAGGTCAGGGATGACAGAACCATCAGAAAACCCGCTTGAAGAATCCGTCTGAACTTTCTCACCACACCTCCTCCTTTCGCGCATCGCGTCTGTTGTTGTTCATTCCGTAAACGTGCCTCCCATTCTGGCAAAGGGAACGTATTTCCTCCCACCATACCGAAAGAACTGCTTGAAAAACTCCACGTAATGGAGTCGCAATCCCTGAATGGTGGGGCTGTATATTCCCAGGGCCAAGTTCAGGGCATGGAGCAGAAGGACAATGATTGCCGCTACGACAAAGTTCCCGAGTGCTCCTCCAAAGAAGTTTGCTACCATGGCGATGATGGCCGAGGAAAGCCCGATAGCCATCAGCCGGGCATAGGAGAGAATGTTTCCAATAACCGAGATGATTTCCAGAACTCCGACAAAACCCTCCGCATAAACCAGCAGGGGGATTGAGACGAGAATCAGTACAATCCCAATTGTAAAAAACTCCTTCGGCAGGAACTCTGCCAGATAGCTGATGAGAATAAATATTGCACAAATCGTGGCTATGGTCGCTGCCCTGGCGATCCCATGCTTTCGTGACCGCTCTCTGAAAGACTCTACAATCCCCAAAATGAGGCCGAAAAAGACATGGAAGACACCGATTCCAACGGAAAGGTAGAGGAGAGGGACCATGGCCTTCAGGCGTTCTCGCCAGATGGGCCGTAATCCGAGAAAGTGTTCCCCGAAGTCTCCGAAAAGCTCCCCATAGAGAAACCCAAAGATAATGCTGGAAATGGAGCAAACGATCAGCATGTACATCGCGTCCTGAACGATGGCTCGGGTGCGATACCTGTACTTAAAATAGAGAGCCACTCCCAGGAACAAGGCTCCATAGGCAATGTCTCCCAGCATCATTCCAAAAAAGATTGGAAACCCCACGGCCAGGAGCGTTGTCGGATCAATGGCGTTGTACTTTGGTAGGGGGAAGATGGACATGAGTTTTTCAAAGGGTCTGACGAGAGGCGAATGGACAACACAAACCGGGACATTTTCCTCTCCCCTCTTACCGATGGGGATCGCGTTGAGAACGATGGCTTCTCCGACTTCTTGACTCAATCTCCTTTTCAAGGTTGACAGGTACCGGGTCGGAATCCACCCCCGCATCATGAAAGTGTATCGGGTCTGGGCAAAATTGAGAAAGACCTTGTATATGCTTAACTGATCATCGACCTTTCGAAGGAGCCCACTGATGGGGCCATACCACTCTCTCGAGGTATCTTGAATCTTAACCTCCAGCTCATTCAGGTTCTTCGGGAGTTCTGCTTTCATTGCATTCAGGGTACTCAAAGCCTCATTAAAGGGTCGATCCGCGAGGTCTGAAGGCATCTTGATTTCATGGATGTCCGTTGTGTTGAGAAGGGATCCCACCTCCTTCAGAAAGCGCTTGTTGAAGAGAAGGACGAGGGCCGAGACGTCTTGGGACACCTCTTTGACGACCAGGTGAAACTGCCCTCCCGTGATCTTCTCCAACTCTGCCCGGAGCAGGGGCATGACCGTGTCCTCGTATTTCTTTTCGATGGTCAGGCCAACGATCGTGTGATCCTCCATGGTTTCAAAACCCTCGAGCAGCGGGGTGAATACCTCAAAAACCTCTTCGTATTGTGAGAGCACCGTTAGCTTCTCCTGAATCTCGTTGCGCTGTTTGACAAGGCCCCCAACTTCTTCCAGCAATCGATCGAGTTTTGGCGTCCATTCTTCAGAAAGTCTCTTGACATCGCAAGGTTCTTCATCAGAAATCTCCTCAACTTCCCGTCCCCCCAATGGTGGAAGCAGGAGCTCGAGTTGCTTCAGTTTTCCGAGAAGGACCTCAAGCTGCCCCTTTTCCGCGAGCTGGTCTTCGTCCAGCTCCACTTCAGAAAAGCCGAGGTCAGGATTCTTGACGACGTCTGAAAGCGCTTCAATGTGGAGCACCCCCATGTCATAGATCAAATCGACGATACTTTTGAAGTCCTTTCTCTGTCCAATGATTTCGACCTTGCTCATCTCGAGTATCATGGTTTCCTCTCAGTGGGGCAAAACTGCATCAATGACTCTTTCCACGGCCTTGGGCACTCGGGGTCGGGCCTTTTCCGCCAAGGTTTTCAGAAACTGTTCATACTCCTGTTCTGTTCGACGGACCTCTTCCTGAACGGATTGAAGGGCCTTCTCTTTCCTCATTCGTTTTTGCTCAAGGGCCTGGCTTCTGGCCTCTTCCACAATTTCCAACGCTCTTTTTCGGGCTTCCTGGATTCTCGCTTCTGCCTTGTCGTGCATTTCCGCAATCGCAGCCTCCACCTCTTTTTCCTTCTCGCTGATTGCTTTGAGTATTCCCATATCATCTGGTCTTACGGGTTGATCGGCCATGATCGTCTCCTCAGAAAAGAAGTCCCCCCATAAACATCCCGGCCTTGTGGCTTATTTCTTTTTCTGTTCAGCCATCTCCCAGAATAACTCCCGCGCACCCTCTGCGAATGATTTGATCTCGACCTGCATGATGACCTCCAGCTCACCCTTGTCGAGCCAAACCCCCTCACAGTGCTCACACTTCTTCATCTTCAAGTAGTCAAATTTCGGGTATGCAGCCTTTTGGAGATCGTGCCCACAATTGGGACACTTCATCCAGTGTTCTTTCTTGAGGGCAAGATCCTCCTTATCCTTTCGCTTTTGTATCTCCTGTTGTTTGATCCACTTCTCTTCTTCCTCACTCGGTTTTCTCATGGGCATGGATCCGTTCCTCCATCCAGGTTGGAAAAGATTCTCTTCTAAACCCTCCGTGACACAACAAAGGACTCGATTCACGGAGAGCCTTCGATGGGAGAAAACTAAAGAAATTTTTCACATATTTACCCTAAAAGGTCTCTCCTGTCAACCGGTTTTTCCCCGAATTTCCCTTGGAGCGACCATGAGAATGGCGTCCTTGATCATCAGGTGACTCTCCTCAATCTTCCATTTTCGAGCATCAGAGAAAAAAATTGAAGAATCTTCTTGCATATCTTTGTAGAACATTTATAATAGAGTCCGCGCGATCCTGAATGGGGCCCAGAAGACTGCCTCTCTGCCCTGGCCATTCAGAAATGGAAGCGACCGCGCTCGCAGGTTCATCCATCAAGACGCAAAACCCGCTTCGGATTATCCACCCCTGGAGATCGTCAATGCCTTCCGGAACGCAGTCTGCCATCGGCGGTCTTACCGACAGTGGCCCCAAAGAGATCGATCTTCTGTACAGAATCAGCGAACTTGTCCCTTCCGTCAATGGATCCACAGAGAGGTTTCTTCGGGTTATGGAAATTCTGGACAGGGCTTTCGGAATCGGGTACGGTGCCCTGACCCTCGTAAACCCTTCAAGAGGTGAAGCGCTCCTCGAAGTGGCCTTTGGACATCCAAATGGAGAGCCGGGATCTGGGCAATGTCTCGATTCCGCCATTGTCAAGGAAGTCTTGACATGCGCCCAGCCTATGGCATTCAACCGAATCACTCAGAAACCTTTTACGCCCCCTTCAAAAAGCCTCCGTGAAAAGGAGCTCTCTCTGGTTTGTGTCCCCATTATGAGGAAAACAGTACCGGTAGGTGTGATAAGCACAAACCCCATTTATAGAGACACGGTTTCGTTTGGGAAGGACATCCGCCTGCTGAAGTTGATTTCCTGCATGGTCTTCCATGATGTAGCCCTTCTGGAAGATGAGGACGTCAGTTCGGAGGAATTCAAGGGAGATTCCGGCCTGGACAAGATCCTTGAAGGGAAGCTGCGGAAGATGATCGAGAAAATCGACCTAGGGACGGAGTCCAGATGCGCCCTTCTTTCGGACATCGTCAGCCTGGTGGAAAAAATCGTGATCAAATGGGCCCTCAGGCGGCACCATGACGTCCAGACCACGACTGCCCGGTTCCTCGGGATCAACCGGAATACCCTCAGAAAAAAAATGAAAGACCTCAAGATCCATTTCCAAAAGCCGTGAGAGCCCCCACTCACAGGCCCTCAACGTGAACGTCGCCCTCTCGAATAATCCTCGGCCTTTCACCTGTCACATCGATCAGGGTTGAGGCCCTGCTCTCCACGAATTCAGACATACCGACCACAAGATCGATCCGGCTCCCGAACGTCCGAAGGATGTCCTCAGGTTCCATCAGGCTTCTCCCACCAGAAACATTGGCACTTGTCGAGGTCAGAGGCGAGTCGAAAACATCGAAAAGACGGCTGACAAAGGGATGGGGCGAAATCCTTACCCCGATGGTTCCTGTCTGCCCCGTCAGAGCAGGGGAAATTCCTCCTGATGCGGGGAAAACGAGCGTGACCGCTCCTGGCCAGTGCTTTTCCATGATGGCCGTGGCAACAGGGGGAACACACGAAACCAGACGGCCCAGCATCTCGATGTCTCTTACGAGGACGGAAACCGGCTTGTCCCAGGGTCTGGACTTGATCTCAAAGAGCCGTCTTATCGCTCCTTCGTTTAAAGCATCCACACCAAGCCCGTAAACCGTCTCGGTTGGATAGGCAATGATTCCGCCCTCCCGCAGGAGTGCTGCAATCTCTTCGATCGGCCAGGCCTGGATGTGGTTCATCTCCAACCTGACGATGGAGGATCCAATCACCTTGGCACCCTTCCTATGGCTTCGCTCTTTTTCTCTACCTCCCCCCGCATTTGATCCCGATGCTTTTCCATCAGTTCACGGATCTCCGGATATCTTATGGAAAGGATCTGGGCTGCGAGAATCCCTGCATTTCTGGCGCCTGCTTTCCCAATGGCCATGGTGGCCACGGCAATCCCCCCCGGCATCTGAACCGTCGACAGCAGAGAATCCAGCCCACCGAGAGGTGACGACGGGATGGGGACGCCAATAACCGGCAGAACGGTCTCAGAGGCGATGACCCCAGCAAGATGAGCCGCTCCTCCTGCGCCTGCTATGATCACCTCGAGTCCCCTTGCAATAGCCGATTTCGCGTACCTGTGAGTCCTCTCCGGCGAACGATGAGCCGACGCGACGGTCATTTCGTAAGGGATTCCAAATGCCTCGAGACTCGAGGCTGCCTCTGCCATCACCTCAAGATCTGAGTCACTCCCCATGACAATCCCCACCAAGGGTCGATTTCCCTGTCCTTTCATTGATCAGCAACCTCCCCCCATCGAGGCACAGACGCAGGGCTTGTCACTCCAATGGGTCTCGATATTAAGCATAGAGCCATCCACCCGTCAATCAAGACGGTGCAGGGCCTTTTCCCCGATATCTTTCCGGTAGTGTACCCCCTCCCATCGGATTCTTTCCACTGCCCGGTACGTCTTCTCCATGGCCTGAGAGATTCCACGTCCAAGGGCGGTCACTCCGAGTACCCTCCCGCCCTTGGTTACCGTGCCTTCTCTCCGGAGTTCAGTGCCCGCATGAAAGACAAAGACATCATCCATTGATGCGGCCTCGGCCAGTCCTGTGATAACCTTACCTTTCTCATAGGCTCCCGGATATCCTTGCGAAGACATGACCACGCAGACCGCTGCCCGGGTATCCCACTCGATTTCCATCCCCTCAAGGGTTCCATCGGTACAGGCCAGAAGAAGGGGAACAATATCGCTTTTCATTCTCATCAGGATGGGTTGGGCCTCAGGATCTCCGAAGCGCGCATTGAACTCCAGAACGTATGGTTTCGCGCCCTCAATAATCAGGCCCCCATACAGAACCCCTCGATAGGGTCTTTCCTCGGCTCTCATCCCGTGGATCACAGGGATCATGATCTCCTCCATGATTCTCTGATGAACTCCTTCTGTGACAATTGGAGCCGGACTGTAGGCTCCCATGCCGCCTGTATTCGGCCCCTGATCGTTGTCAAAAACGCGTTTGTGATCCTGGGTGGAAACCATAGGGAGGACCGCCTCGCCGTCAGTGAAAACCAGAAAAGACGCCTCTTCCCCTGCCATGTACGCTTCGACAACCACCCGATCCCCGGCGCTCCCAAAATCTCTGGCAACCATGATTCGATCGAGAGCTTCCAAGGCCTCCTTCTCTGTTTGACAGACAATCACCCCCTTGCCTGCCGCAAGTCCATCGGCTTTTACAACGATTGCCCCCTTTCGGGATCGAACGTACTCAGCGGCCTGATCCCTTTCCTCAAAAACCCTATAATCAGCAGTCGGAATCCCATGGTGCCTCAACAGATCCTTACAGAAGGCCTTGCTCCCCTCAATTTCTGATGCTTTCTGGTTCGCTCCGAACACCCGGAGACCCCGAGACTCAAAGAGATCCACAATCCCCATGGTCAGGGGGAGCTCCGGTCCCACAACCGTCAGGTCAATGCCCTGATCCAAGGCAAATCGAGAAAGCCCCTCAAGATCCGTCACCTCCAAGTCCACGCAGTGCGCCAGTTTTGCAATACCCGCGTTTCCCGGCGCACAATAGATCTGTTCGACTTCCGGACTCTGGTCAATCTTCCAGACCAGGGCATGCTCTCTCCCCCCTCCACCGACGACCAGGACGTTCATCTTCTTCTCCATGAAAACCCCTCCCCCGTCCCCTTGATCAAAGAACCCTCTCTTCCAGGACGATTGTTCGACATCCTCAACCTGGATCGTCCCGGTCATCTAAGGATTCGAGGTACGAAGAAATCGCCTTATCGTATCGGGAAGTCATGTGAAACACTTTTTTTGCCAGGCGGAGGTTTGTGCGCGAGGAAATCACCCCCTGGTTCTCTTTCATCTCCCTGAGAATGTCTTGATAATCATCCGGGTCCACAACCGCCGATACATGAGCGTAGTTTTTCCCTGCAGAGCGGATCATTGTGGGCCCGCCAATATCGATGGTCTCGACGGCTTCCTCCACAGAACAGCCCTGTCGGGCAACTGTCGCCTCAAAGGGGTAGAGGTTGACAACAACCATATCGATGGGGTTGATTCCATGGGCCTCCATCTTTTTCACGTCCTCGGGGTTGTCTCTCCGCCCCAGCAGGGCCCCATGAATCTTCGGGTGGAGCGTTTTCACCCGGCCGTCCATCATCTCTGGAAACCCCGTGTATTCGGACACCTCAATCACTCTGATCCCATTGTCTCTCAGGGTCTTTGCGGTTCCCCCTGTGGATAGAATCTCTACGCCCATCTGCCCAAGGCCCTTCACGAACTCCACCACCCCTGACTTGTCTGAGACACTCACGACCGCCCTTCTGATCTTCGCCATACGGGGCCTCCCTCTGTTTTGTTTTTCCATTTGCTGGGTTCAAAACCTTCGCCTCTCAGGCGAACGGCTTTAGCATATTGGCATTTTGAATATCGAACCAGGAATTTCGAATGAGGATTCTATTCCTTCGACATTCATGATTCCTTGTTCGATATTCTGCGGTTCAATCCCCCTGCGGCAGATCAGTCATGCTAGAAATCCGCCTGTTTTAGAAGGTAGGAGCTTAATGCTTCCCTTTCTTCGTATCACACCCGAATCTCATCGACCGTGCCTACCAGGACTCGTGGCACCGCCCGGTTCACTGTGGCAGATCGAGATCCTCTCTTTGTCCCGGTCGCCAAGGACATAGGAATAGCACAAATGGTTTTAAGGGTCAATCGGGGTCGCGGGGTTTCCTGAATCTGTGGCCATGATCCCCTGAGGAATAATACTCCAGAAGGGAGAGAGTCTGAACCACACAGGGCGAACCGGCAGGAGGCATGGCCTAACCCGATCTCATGCAATCATGAAGAAGCTGAATGCTGGCCGCCGAGCCTAGTAGAAAACCTCCCGCCAGGAGTAATTTTAGCTGCCTCCCCGGGGAAGGGTCACGTCCAGAGAGTGAATCGTGCGTTCACTCGTCTGGATCAA
>CAYGBW010000104.1:0-6489 GCA_964348185.1 uncultured Thermodesulfobacteriota bacterium
AAGGGTTATCGCGCCAAGCAGTCCCTTGTTGGGGGAACAGATGGGTGCGGAAGAGCATGTCCAGAGGTGATGGTTAATATTGTAATGTTCAGGGCCAGTCACCTGTACGGGCTTTCTCAGAAACAGGGCTAACCCGATGGCATTGGTTCCAACTTCATCTTCGGTCCGGCGGCATCCTGGCAAGTAATTGTTGTCCTGGGCCATATTCAGTATTTCCTGGTCACCCCAGACGCCCAGGACGTACCCGTCCTTGTTGGAAAGGGTGGTGATGAATCCTGAGCCTTGGACTGCCGCCTTCAGGAGTTGGATGAAAGGTTCAGCGCCGTCTAGCAATACGCTATACTCGTCTTGCTGCTGATGAATCTGTGTCGGCGAAAGGCGAATGGGTTTTCTGGCCGCATAGGGATCAAGTTCATTCTGACGGCACCTTTGCCATGATTCCCAGATTTCGGGGGAAATAATAGAGGTGTCCATTTTACCGGTCGCAACAAACTGCTTCCAAGCACTAAACTTTCGGTGGAAATCAGGCGAATGCATGTCCATCGCCTCCATCATAATGCAACAGACACAATGTGTCAATATGAAACATGTTCGACGTCTGTAGGGTACGAACATACTTCCCAGACTCACGCCGAGACGGTCATTTCTATCTCCCCCTTCTCAGGATATCCTTCCCAAATCTCTCACTTACCGCGTCCATGGCGCGGTCGACTCGGGTCTGCTTTTCATCGCAACCGGTGGCCTTGTGAAACAAGGGCATTTGTTGGATCGACGTTTCGAAATTGGAGACTCCCACCCCAATGAGTCGCACTTTTAGTGGCCGTGTTTCATGCGTCAGGAGTTCGAAAGCCGTGTCTGTAATGACCTTTGTCGAGTCGGTGGGGCTTTCAATGGTGCGGTTCCGGGTGATGAGGCGGAAGTCGCTGTACTTGAGCTTCAGGGTGATCGTGCGACCCTTGAGGCCGTGTCTTCGGAGCCTTCTTCCCACGGTTTCCGCCTCGGCCAGAAGGGACTTTTTGAGGATCATGACGTCGTCGGTGTCTTGCTCCAGGGTGTATTCGCTGCTGATGGACTTGGGTTCGCTGTGGGGAACAATAGCCGATGAGTCGATTCCCCTGGACAGTTCTGCGAGGCGGCGACCGAATTTCCCGAATCTTTTAGCGAGAATCCCCTCAGGGAGCTTTGATAGATCGCCTGTCCGGGTGATCCCCAGACCTTGCAGGATCTTCATGACTTTCTTCCCGACCCCGGGGAGCTTCCCCACGGGAAGGTCCTTGAGAAAATCCTCCACCTGATCCTCTCGAATCACCGTCAACCCATCGGGCTTTTCCCAGTCCGAGGCTATTTTGGCGAGGAACCTATTCGGTGCAACCCCGATGGAACAGGTGAGACACGTTTCGTCAAGGATCCATTTCTTGATCTTCTTGGCGAGAATAACAGGGTCTCCCAGAAGCCGCTCTGTGCCTGTCAGGTCCAGGAAAGCCTCATCGATGGACACCTGCTCCACGATCGGTGAGACCTTCCTCAAGTAAGCCATGATTCTGGCTGACACATCCTGGTACCGCTTCATGCGCACAGGCAGATAGACCCCATGGGGGCAGAGACGTTTTGCCTGGAAAATGGGCATAGCCGAGTGGATCCCAAAGGTCCTCGCCTCATAGGATGCTGTCGAAACAACGCCTCGAGTCCCGCCGCCAACGATGACGGGCTTGCCCTTGAGAGCTGGATTGGCCAGTTGCTCAATCGAGGCGTAGAAGGCATCCATATCGATGTGGAGGATCGTCCGTTTCATGGCCCTACGCGGCTATGATCCCCTCTTCTGTTGTCGTCACTCTCTCGAGGCCACTGGATGTCACCACGTAGTCGTCCTCAAACCCGATGACCCCGATTCCAGGATACTTCAAGCGAGGCTCCAGGGTAAACACCATCCCCTCCTCCAGGGTGTGGGGAGAATGAGCGGATAGAATGGGTAACTCATCGACCTCTAACCCGAGACCATGGCCAATAAATGGCGTCTTCTCATTCCCATAGTCCATGAAATGGGTCTCTAAACCCTCGAGTCTCACCTTTTCCAGAACCCATTCATAGAGGTCCGAGCAGCCCACACCGGGTTTTGCCCGTTCAGCAAAAACACGTTTTACCTCCATGAGTTTCTGGTAATCTCCGGTCAGGCGGGGCGGAAGGTGTCCGATCACAAAGGTTCGGGTATGGTCTGCGATATACCCATTGACGCCAAAACACAAATCAACGGAGATAGGAACGTCCCTCGGGATGGGAAAAAAGCCTGCACCTTGGGCCACCGCTGGGGATGGGCCCAACCCTCCTGTCGGGGATTCCAGAAATGAGGGGACTGAACCCCTCTCCCCCGAGAGGACGTGGCCGTAGTACATCTCCTGATTCCACCCCCGCATTCTGATAAAACCGTGATGGGAATCTCTCCTGCCCAGAGATACCAGTTTCGACTCGAGTTCGATCTCTGTCATCCCCTCCTGGAGAAGATCCCGGGCCTTTCCCATCGTATCCGAACAGATGGCGGCTGCCCGCTTAATCTGTTCAATCTCAAAAGGAGACTTGATCATCCGGGTTTGCCGAATTTCGAAAGAGAGATCCACCAGCTTTGCCTGGGGAAATATCTCCCCCATCTTGAGATAGAGGTTCGCGGGAATCACATCGAGTTCCAGGCCAAGGCTGCGGACCGGAGGATAGCCGTGGTCGACCAGGAGGCCGGGAATGGCCGAAACCCTTTCCAGAGGACAGACGGCCTTCAACTTCGACTCCCTCCGGGCCCGTTCATAGACCTTTTGGGTCATCAACAGGGGATCGCCCTGGCAGGGGAGGAAAAGGAAAGACCGCTGAACCGTCCCTGAAAAATAGAAGAGATCGGCGTTTTGACAGATCAGAGCCCCTTCCACGTTTTTTTCCTGTAGAAAACACTGAAACCGACGGATCCGATCCTTCAGTTCGGTTTCAGGGGTGAGTTCATACTCCCGAATTCTCATGGCCCCCACACGCACGCTGGTCGGACTTTTCTGGGCAATCTGTCGGCCAACCACTGACCCGCTCCTCGCCCGCTATTGTCGTCACCATAAGATCGATCAAT
The DNA here is from genome assembly GCA_964348185.1 of uncultured Thermodesulfobacteriota bacterium. Classification (GTDB taxonomy): domain Bacteria; phylum Desulfobacterota; class BSN033; order WVXP01; family WVXP01; genus CAYGBW01. The sequence goes on from CAYGBW010000104.1 coordinate 3,101, forward strand.
CCATCACCATCGCTCGAGATGCCAGTAGGGGATTTCCCTCGCTCCGGACTTATACTCCGGAAATTCTTGCTTGCACTTTTCAACCCGCGCAGGATCACTCAACAAATCGTAAGCTGCCAGTGCCATGACCTTTGTCCCCTTGATCATGACTTCGTGGGCCTTCTCAGAACGGGCAATCTCAACCGCGCGCGGCGTGTGGAATGAGAACTCGTGTTCGAGACCCACCTTGATGTGAGCCGCTGGCATCTTCTGACTGACATTACCGAAATCGGTCTGGTGAGGGCCATGATACGACCTTTCTGCATAGTACCTGATGATATCATTCATGACCTCCGTCGGTTTGAATCTTAACCCCAGGTATTCGATGTTATGCTGGACAATCCCTTCCAGGGCTAGGTTGGGCAGTATCGGCTCAAACCTGGGACTGAAATTGGTAAACCCCACTTCGGCATTGATCGACGAGGCTGTACCCCGGGCACAGGTTTTGACCTTCTCGATGAGCTCATCCATGTATTCTATGGTGCCGCCCCTCACCCATACTTCAATTAGTGCCTTCAGGGGAATACTGTCGCAGGTTCCTCCTATCCCCTCCTTCCATCGGCATTGGAGTCTCGCTTCAACCCCGGTATGCTCCCGAATCATATTGATCCCCATCATAAACAGGTTCGCCGCATCCAAGGCGTTGACCTCATCATAGTGGGGCCTTCCCTTGGCCGGTCCTCTGCCTTTGAATTCGATGTCAAATCCCTGAAGGGCATTTGAGGTCCTCGAGACGGTGAAGTAATCGATCGGATGGGCATGGATCTCCATGCCAATATCGACATCGTCCCATGTCCCCCGATCGATCATGATAGCCTTGCCAGCACCCCCTTCTTCGGCAGGGGTGCCCATGACAACGACCTTACCGGGTAGTTCGGGCACGCTCCGGCTCAGGGCAATCCCAGCCCCCATTGCCGAGGCTGCAATCAGATTATGGGCACATCCATGCCCGAGGTCAGGAATGGCGTCGTATTCACAGCAGAAGGCGACCGCGGGTCGCAGGGAGTTTCTTGAGAAATCAGCTCGGAAGGCAGTCTTCAGATCTGCAACAGGCTTTTCAACCTCGAATCCGTGCTTGGCCAACTCCCCGGCGCAGTATTCCGAACTCTTAAACTCCTTGAATCCGGGCTCGGCCAAACCGTGGATGGTTTGACTTATCTCGATAAGATACGGTGCCAGACGGTCAATTTCTTCGATGATTTCTCTTTTCCTTTCCATTCATTTCCCCCCCCGTGTCATCGTCTTTTTCTGGTGGGGCTGATTCACCATTTCTGACAATTCTCTCCTGAAGATCTATCAGTATTTCTCAAGGCCTGTCAATGATGAAATGCTGTCAAAATCCACCGCCACGGTGCCTTTGGGCTCCCGTACCCAGGAAAACGTTCAATGGCCTATCCAAGAGCCCTTGAAGTTATCACAAGGGGATAGTAAAACCATTCCAGAGGAAACCCCTGATGAGGAATGTGGTGTCCCATCGCTGGGCTATCTTTACCATTTCATCCATACTGTTTGGCCTTTCCCAGTTCTACAGGGCCTCGAATGCCGTTCTCGCACCCCATTTGGTGCGGGATCTGGCCCTGGATACTGAAGGATTGGGACTGCTTTCGGCAGGCTTTTTCTATGCTTTTGCCCTGACACAGATTCCCCTCGGGGTTCTCTTGGACAGGGTTGGCCCCAGACGGGCTATGACCGTGCTCTCCCTTCTGGCCGTATCGGGCGCCCTTGTTTTCAGCTGGTCTGATTCACTCCGCCTCGGCCTGGTGGGTCGAGTCTTGCTGGGGATCGGCATGAGCTGTAATCTGATGGGGACTTTCAAGCTATTGACCCTCTGGTTCGAATCTGCCACTTTTGCTACCCTTTCTGGGATTGTTCTTGCCATCGGTACTGTGGGAAACATGGCGGCCACAACGCCCTTGGTTCTCCTCATTCAGGGGTATGGCTGGCGAATGGCTTTCAGCTTCATTGCCGGTCTCAACCTCCTCCTCGTGGTGGTCTTTTTTGGCATCGTCCGCGATAGACCGCGAGAACGAACCCGGCTCGCCCGGTCGACTGACGCATTCCAGAGTCTACGGGACATCCTGACCGGGATCCGCCGTCTCCTCAGGATGCGGGAATACTGGATCATCTCGAGCGGCACCTTTTTTCGTTATGGGACCTTCGCTGCATTTCAGACCCTGTGGGCCGGGCCCTACCTCATGAGGGGTCTGGGGCTGGGTGCGGTGGATGCGGGAAACCTGATTCTCCTGATCAATGGGGGAACGATTCTTGGAAGCTTCACGTGGGGTCCCCTTTCAGATCGGACGTTTAAGGCCCGTAGAGGGGTTGTGGTCTTTAGCCTGTTCCTACAGTCCATCGCCTTTCTTTTGATCGGTATGCTGCCGTCAAGGCCGGATTTCCTAGTCCTGGCCTCGCTCTTTTTCACCGTAGGATTCTCCGCAGGGGGAGTGATCGTGATGCTTACCCATATTAAGGAGCTCATGCCGATTGAGCTGGCAGGAACGGCGATGACAGGTGTCAATTTCTTCACGGTGGTTGGCGCAGGTCTCTTTTCCCAGGGACTGGGGACCCTGATGCAGCGTTTGTATCCCCAGGCGTCTCGGGGTCCCGAGGCCTTCCGAGCCGCCTTTGTAGTCTGTTCGGTCTGCCTCGGTTTGGCGGCTTTCCTCTACCTCTTTACCCGGGATTCCCGGCCAACATAAGAATCCCTGGACGGGGAAAGGACGGATCAAGTCACCTACCACCTCTGGAAGCGTCTTATTCAGCTCTCACAGAGCGCACAGAAGCACACCCCGCCATCGGCGGGGTTGAGCTGAATCCTTGAGGGGAGGATTACAAGGATGTTCAATTCGTTCAAGTTGTTCGATTCGTTCAAAACGTAAATCCATTTCGAAATAACCAAATCCCCCGAACACGAGATAAAGCCGCTCGAACAAGCGAAGCGATCGAACAATTCGAACCTCTCCGAGCGCTCTAGCGACCCTGAGCACGGCCGAAGGGGAGCGGGCGAGAGATAAACAGAACATCCTTTTCAGGAGCAAAGCTTGACTTTATCATCCACCAGAGCGGGAGGGTTTTGGAGGCCACTAAAGATAATGAGTAAAAACCTCCACGCGCAGGTCTGCGATGTGATAGGCATTGCACGGGTTTTGGTCCTGGGGGCAACAGGACAGGCCCATTATCAAATCGCCCTCGGCCTCAAACTCGATGTAATCGCCTGGCCGGGAGAGGGGTTCTTTCACGGTGATCTCGCCGTCGTGTGCAATGAGGGTGTGCATAAAGACGTTCATGGGATCGGGGATGAGGTGTTCTTCGATGCCGTACGGCCTCAGGGCTTCGGTGAGGTTGGCCAG
>CAYGBW010000105.1:0-32039 GCA_964348185.1 uncultured Thermodesulfobacteriota bacterium
TCGCTGGGGCAAAGACGTCAAGGAAGGCGATTTTATAGCGGTTAAATACCGTGGGGCCAGACAATACCAGCACATTGGCGCGCTCTACGAAGACCAAAACGGGAATGGATCTCTCGACGGGAAAGACTTAGTTCTTCACGCAGGTCCCGATCCCCTTCATTTCTCTGAACTGCGGTCTGGCAAGTTTGATGGTCGTGTTGCCATCCTTCGCCCGATCTGAATCCGTACGATGGACATACACTCTGACACGCCCATAGTTTGCGGCTCTGGGTGCAGGTGATGCGCGACGTTATACGGTCCTCATTTTGACCCGAGTTTCACTGAAAACATCGGGCCCTGCTTCGCCTCGGACTCCCTTTCCCCACCCTTGGAAGATCAGGATTCTCCCCGTGACAGGTCTCCTACTTGCCGTCAATAACCGGTCCAATTGTGGCGATGACGTCCTCTCTCTGATCTTGGGGGAGTTTGATGACAAACCGCGTTCCCTCGCCGGGGCGGTTGTCGACCTCAATTGATCCGTGGTGGGCCAGAACAATCTTGTGGCATACGGCGAGTCCCAACCCTGTCCCGATGTCCTTCGTACTGAAGAAAGGGTTGAAGATATTGGGAAGGATTTCTTGATCGATTCCCCCGGCGGTATCAGCGATCTCGATCGAAACCCAAGTCCTGCCATTTCTGGTGAAGGAACGGGTCCTAACCGAGAGTCTTCCCCTGCCTTTCATGGCCTCGATTGCGTTCGAAAGGATGTTGACCATAACCTGCCTGATCTGTTGATCGTCACAGCAGATATCGGGAATGTTGGGATCCAGGTCGCTGATCACCTGAATTTCGAGATTCCCCAGGGTCGCTGTCATAATGTCAAGGGTCTCTTTGACTATTTCGTTGAGATTGGCCGTGTTCAGGAGAAGGTCAGTGGAATCTCGTGAAAAGTCAAGAATTTCGTGGAGAACTCGTTCCAGTCGGGTCACCTCTTTGATGATGATCTCACTGTACTTCTTCGGCCGCAGGTTTGGCTCAAGAGCCTTGTCCAGTCTTCTGGCAAATCCTCCGATGGAAACCAGAGGGTTCTTGGTTTTGTGAGCGATATGGTCAGCCATCTGTCCGAGGGCGACCATTTTTTCATTGTGAATGAGGCTCTCTTGCGCTTCTTTGAGTTTCACACTCGCCGACTCCGTTCGTTTCAAAAGCATCGCATTCTCTACGGCCAGGCCGGCCTGTTTGGCGAACGTGGAGAGCAAGCGGATTTCCCCGTTCGTAATGGGCCGGTTGTTGAAAACGTTATCCACCAGAATCGTGCCGATACCCCCGTTCCTTCCCCAGAGAGGAACACTTGCCCAAACAAAGGGGCCATTCTTCGGAATCATGAGACGATGAATATGACAGCCCCTGTGGAGGGTGGTCTGGCCCCCCTCGATGAAACCGCACGATGAGGGGGATCCGTCGGAGCCCCCACGGACGCGGGTAATGAAGAATCGTCCTTCTCGGATCGTCCGGGTGAGAATACAGCTCGGAATGTCAAATGGAGCGGTAAGCTGCCGTGTCCACGCGTCGAGCTGTGATTCTTCAGATCGTTTTTGCAGATGGAGGATCAATTCCGAGAGTCTCATCATAGGGCCGTTTGACAGGGCAGCCCAAATGTTCTGGGCCCTTTCAGGGGTATCAGGGCCAACAGCCATTCTACCCCTGAGGAGACGACGTTTCTCATCCACCAGAAGAACCATGCCCCGGTTGAAACCGAGTCCCTCGCCCAGGGTGATGGCCGTCAATACAATGTGGAGGATCTCATCCAGGTCCAGGGTGGTGAGGAGCGCCTTCGACGCCTCATTGAGAAATAGGAGTTCCTTGACCTCCTTCTGCCCCTCATGCGTGTCGCCTTCGCCCTGATGTTCCGGCAAACGTTCCTGAGCCGTGCCATAGATCCGGGCAGTCCTGAGGAATCCGGCGATGATCCCACAAATGAGAGATAGGATTCGGGTATCGTCTCGACTAAAGGGCGCCGCTTTTTGGTTCCCCATGCAGAGAAGGCCATAGAGGAAGCCATTGTCGGTGATGGGGACCAGTGTCATCGGTGTAGACTCTAAGATTGCGGCTTCCGCCTCGGATGGTTGGACTGGGAGATGGGACGTATCTCGGACAAAAAGGGGTCGTTGATTCTGGTGCAGATATCCAATCATTGCTCCGGTCGTAGGAAGCTCTAATCCTTCAAGTTTCTTTACGGGTGAGCTCGCGCCCTGGAGGGTTAAGGCGCTTTCTTCGGGACGGTGAATCAGAATCCAGCAATCGTTGCACAGGAAGTTTTCTCGCAGACAGAGGGCGATCTGTGGAAAACTGGCCTTCAGATCCTCAGCGGCGTTTGACAATTCAACAATCCGCTCGAGGGTGCGAACCCATTTCTTCTTGTCGGCCATGGATGGACCCTGATTCTTCCTCAACGAAAACTCTCTAAGAAAACGTGCTGCCTCTTTTCTCCCAAGCCACTCTCCTGGCTACTTGGGCACAATTCACCCTTCGGCTTGGAGAACCGAAGGATTGGGGTCAGGCACCCTTTTTAAGTTTGAAAATTATGATATCTTATTCTAAAAAGTCAAGAGAATACTGTGGTGATTTTTCCGTACAGATTTCAAGGTCGATGGGATTCCTAGTCGTTGCCCAAAGGGGGTGGGAGGCACACTATGTCCGTTATTGCAAGAAGCGAGCCCGTGAATGTCAACATAGAAGACGAAATGAGAAAGTCCTACATCGATTATGCGATGAGCGTGATCATTGGACGGGCGCTCCCGGACGTTCGAGATGGACTCAAGCCGGTCCACAGGCGCATTCTTTACGCCATGTATGAAATGCACAATCTGTGGAATCAGTCCTACCGGAAGTCAGCGCGAATTGTAGGCGATGTGATTGGGAAGTATCACCCCCATGGCGACGCTGCCGTCTATGACACCAGCGTTAGGATGGCTCAAGACTTCTCACTTAGATACCCCCTCATCGATGGCCAGGGCAATTTCGGATCCATTGACGGTGACCCACCCGCAGCCATGCGTTACACGGAAATCAGAATGGCCCGGCTTGCGGGGGAATTGCTAAACGACATCAACAAGGAGACTGTCGATTTTGCTCCCAACTACGATGAATCCTTGAGAGAGCCCTCTGTTCTGCCTGCTGGATTTCCTAACCTTCTCGTGAACGGCTCATCAGGGATCGCCGTGGGCATGGCAACCAATATCCCCCCTCATAATCTCAACGAGGTGATCGAAGCCATTGTCGCTACGATTCGAAATCCGGATATCACCCTGGCTGAGCTCATGCAAATCGTTCCGGGTCCTGACTTCCCAACAGCCGGATTTATTACGGGCCAGAGGGGAATATTAAACGCCTATCAGTCGGGAAGAGGCATCATCCAAATCAGAGCTCGGGCAATAATTGAAAAGAATCGACGGATGGATCGGCAGAGTATTGTCATTACTGAACTCCCATTCCAGGTCAATAAAGCCAGGGTCATTGAGAGCATTGCTCGGCTCGTCAAGGAGAAGGTGATTGAAGGCATCTCTGATCTCAGGGATGAGTCTGATCGAGAGGGCATGCGCGTTGTCATCGACCTCAAAAAGGGCGAAGTTCCTCAGGTCATCTTGAATCAGCTTTACAAGCACACGCAGATGCAGACCTCGTTTGGCATCATTCTTCTTTCTATCGTCGATGGCCGTCCCCGTCTCTTGAATCTGAAAGAATTGCTCTCCTGTTTTGTCGGCTTTCGAAAGGAGATCGTCACACGAAGGTGTCATCACGATCTCAAGAAGGCTGAGGCCAGGGCTCACATTCTCGAGGGTTTGAAGATTGCACTGAAGAACATCGATGCCATTGTCTCCCTGATCAAATCGTCACCCGATCCTGGTCAGGCGAAATCGGGGCTCATGGAGCGTTTCTCACTGTCCGAACAACAGGCCCAGGCCATCCTCGAAATGAGACTCCAGCGACTCACAGGTCTTGAGCAGGGAAAGATTTCGGAGGAATATCAGCAACTCATCAAAGAAATCGCCAGGCTCACTGAAATTCTGAACAATGAACCTCTCCTCCTCAGCACCATTGTTGAGGAGCTTCAGGAAATCTCCAAGCGTTACGGAGACGAACGGCGAACCCAAATCATCGATGAGGTATCTGAAATCAAGATCGAAGACCTGATCGCTGAAGAAGACATGGCCGTCACCATTTCAAACACCGGGTACATCAAACGAAGCCCGATAAGCCTCTATCGAAGCCAGCACAGGGGGGGAAAGGGAAAACTGGGCATGGGCGTCAAGGAGACCGATTTTGTCCAGGACCTGTTCATCGCCTCCACTCACGATACCCTCCTCTTCTTCACAACTGCCGGGAAAACCCATTGGCTGAAGGTCCACCAGATTCCTCAGGTGAGTCGTACATCCCGAGGAAAGGCGATCGTCAATCTTCTTAGCCTGGCTTCATCTGAACGATTGACGGCCGTTCTCCCCTTCAAGGCATTCGAGCTGGGTCACTACATTACCTTTGCGACCCGAAAGGGCACCGTAAAGAAGGTCGATGTCATGGCCTTCAGTCATCCCCGTGCTGGCGGAATTCTTGCCATCACCCTTGACGAGGGGGACGAACTCATCTCTGTCAAGCTCACAGATGGCAAGCAGGAGCTCTTTCTCACGACCCGATTGGGAAAAGCGATCCGATTCTCAGAGTCAGACATCCGTCCCATGGGGCGAAGCGCCAGAGGCGTGAGAGGGTTCACCCTATCGAAAAATGATTATGTCGTGGGTATGGAGGTTGTTGAGGAGGACAAGAATATTCTCGTGGTGACGGAGAAGGGGTACGGAAAGACGACTCCCGCATCAGCCTACCGGAAGCAGGCAAGAGGGGGAAAGGGACTCATTACCCTTCGAATCACGGAGCGAAACGGTCCCATCGTCGCGGTTCGGCAGGTTTCCACAGATGACGATCTTATGATCGTCACCGATCAGGGGAAAATCATTCGCCTCAGGGTGAGTGACATTCGAATAATCGGAAGAATCACACAAGGGGTCAAGCTTATTGATGTTGAGAGCGATGAACGTGTCGTTGCGGCTGCTCCCCTGGCCGAAAAGAACCTCTAGGGTTCGTTGGTTTTTTTGAGAGAAATGTCTGATAGCAACTCCCCACAGGATCAGATGGAGGCTGCTTATGTGTGAGCACAAATCAAAAAAGATTCGGAAGAAGGTCAAAGTGAGCGAAGAGGAGGTTCCCTGCGCCTACGCTGCGACTCAGACCAAAACCGTCTTCCAGGTGACCTATGAATGCGATGATTGTGGTGAAAGCTGGACAGAGGAAAAGGAAGAGTGGAGCGGTATATGAGCAGTTGGATCCTTCGTCCCTCTCTTCGGGGCACTGTCACCCAAATCCTGACGGGTGCACTCGGCAGTCACCGGGATTTACCCCGGCGCTGGGGGCTTCCGGAACAAGATGGGGGTGATGTCAAACAAAGGGCCTTCCCCTTTGGAGAAGGCCCTTATTCATAGAAGCTCCTCAATTTGCATTTCCTTTTTGGGTGTTTCAGCTTTCTCAAGGCCTTTGCCTCGATCTGTCTGATTCGTTCCCTGGTGATTCCGAATTGACGTCCCAATTCCTCCAAGGTGTAATCCCTTTTTTCCTCGATTCCAAAACGCATTCTCAAGATCTTGGCTTCTCTTGGGTTCAGAGAAGCCAGAACCCTCTTGATTTCCTTATTGAGGTTGGTCTGGACCGTCATCTCAAGTGGAGAGGCCGCATCATCATCGGCGATGAAATCCCCAAACCGGGTTTCACTGTCCCCCACCGGTGTCTCCAGAGATGTCGGCTGCTCCATGCGGATGTGAAAGATCTTGTTCACCTTTTCCAAAGGAAGGTTGGCAGCCTCTGCCACCTCTGGAGGCGTGGGTTTTCTTCCCAGTTGATTGAAGAGGCTGTAGCAGATCTTCCTCATCTTCATTTCATTCTCAAGAAGGTGAACGGGCAATCTGATCATCCTGGCCTGGTCGGCTATGGCTCTCGTGATCCCCTGCATAATCCACCATGATGCATAGGTGCTGAATTTATATCCCTTTCGATAATCGAATCGATCCACAGCCTTCATGAGACCGATGTTCCCTTCCTGAATCAGATCGGGTAACACGAGGCCCCGGTTCACGTATTTCTTTGCAATATTGATGACCAATCGCAGGTTGGCTTTCACGAATTCGTCTTTGGCCTGTTTAACCTCTTGTCGACATCTCTGAACCGCCGTCAAAATGCTCTCCAACTTTTCCCGATAGTCTCCAGGCCAGGAGACCCCCCTGTCTCCTGCGATAGGATGGGCCCGCTCCCGAAGGCAGAGTCTTAAATTCCGCAGAATCTCCTTCTTGATCGGCGTCTGAGCGATGAGGGCTTCGATGATCATCTGATTCTCAGTGATCTTTGAACCGATGGATGGATCTTCCTCCCGGGTTCCCATTCTCCTTAGATGGTTTTCGTTCTCGATACTTCGCTGAAGGATCTCCTTTGCAAAAGAAATGAATCGCTCTCGAAGGGTCGACTCATCCTCTGGGTCGTGACAATGAGAGCTTGTTGAAATGTCCAGGATTCCTTTGATCTGGATCTCACACTTTTCCAACTGTTGCGCGCAGAGGGCAATCCATTCCAGCCCAAGAGGGCTCTGAAGAAGGAGAACCTTCATTCGCTTTTCTCCCTCTTCAATTCGCTTGGCAAGATCTCGCTCCTCCTCAGGGCTGAGGAGGGGCACACCGCCAATCTCCTTCAAATAGACCCCTATGGAGGAATAGGGAAAGTCAGAGAACTGATGGGAGGGCAGGGTATCGGTCTGTTCGCCATCCGAGTATTTCTCATTGTAGGAATCTTCACACGCCTCACGGTCGAACTGGAACTCTTCGTCTTCAAACTCTCCAAACTCGGTCCCCTTGTCGATAAACTGATTGTTATAGACATCCATCTCCGCTCTCGTCACCACCTTCACGTTTTCAAAAAAAAAGCCCTTTCACATCTCTGAAAGAGCCCTGCTTTCGTCAGGGTTGGACTGTGGAGTAGATTGACTATTTCTTCCTTCCTCTATTTTTTGAATATATTATAGAGGAACAATCCGTTTTTGTCAAATATTTCTGAGACTTTTTTACAAAAAGATGCTTTTTTGAGGTTGACGCCCTTCCATCGGTCATTCCATATATCTCGAGACGATGGCAACCCACTCGTCGATGTTTCTGCTTTGTGCCCCTTCTTCCGTTGGTTCCAAGGCTGAGCTGACACACCCTCTCAGATAGTTTTGGATGACGAGGGCGGCCACGCTTTTTATGGCTGATTTGACCGCTGCCACCTGAACCAGGATCTCCGCGCATTCCGCCTCTCTCTCGACCATTTTATGGATTCCTCGGATCTGCCCCTCGATCTTCCTCAACCGGAGCAGGATGTCATCTCTCTTGTCTTCAGCAATAATATGACCCATTTTTGTACCTCTTCAAGGTATGCTTTTCAGGGGGCTAAATCCTAGCTTCCAGACGAGGGGAAGGGGAAAAGTCCCCTGGCCTTGGCAATCCCTTTCACCAGAAAGGGACAGCGCGACAGCACGAAGGGAGCGTTTTCGACCCGTCTCTATCGGTCATATCTGCCACGGCCTTTATAGCATAAGAGGTCCTGTGTGTCAAAATCTCGGGTTCTAGATCAGACCGATGGTCTTGAGCCACTCCCGGCCCTTCACCAGCTGCTCCTTGTCCGATTTCTTGTGGACCTCCAGGATTTTTATCGGAGAGTCCTTGAGTTTTTCTCTTAATGCCCAAAAATCGATTTCTCCCGCACCGGGGGCCCAATGATCATCTGTGCCTCGGGCATCGTGGATGTGAACTCCCACAAGCATCGATCCATAGGATCTAAGAAGCGCCCCGGGTTTGATGAAACCGAGCTTTTCCTGAACGTGCGCATGGCCCACATCGTGCCAATAGCCGACTGAGCCTCCGGAAAAGGCCCCAAGAATCTGGGCAATTTCCTCGAAATCAGGGATCTCATGGTAGGCGTAACGGTTCTCAATCCCAAGGAGGAGGCCGCGCTTTTCGGCCTCCCTGTTCAGTCGATCGAGGCTACGGAAGACACCTTCCAGATACGGCCCCCTTACTTGCCTTCTCTCTTTTAGCTTGCCCTCCAGGAAACGCCTTCCCTCTGGAGAACCCAGCATCTTGTGGCGAAAGAGCTCATGGAATCGACCATACTCTGGATCCATGTCTACCCGTCCGAGGTGGAGGACCACGGCCGATGCACCGAGATTCTGTGCTAGCTCAAGGGTTCGGATTGTCTTCTCGACAGCCCGGGCCCTTTCCTGTCCTTCGGGGGATGAGAGAAGCGCCAAATTCGCTCCGACCCTGGAAGGAGGAATGCCGTCGGGAAGGGGAAAGAAGTTATGAATGCTCGTCACCTTTAGCCCTTCCCTGAGGATGAGGGGGCGCATCTCCCTGAACATTGCCGCCGTGACACGGTACTCGAGCTCCACGGCCCTGAACCCGAGGGCGGCGATCTCTTCGATGACATCCCCACCCGTTATGTCCGCTCTTTCGGTTAACCAGGACGTGGAAAAGCCGATCATCCAAGGCTCCCTTCGGTTTTTGCCCTATTACGAGAGACCGGATAAATAGGAACGATGACTTGCCGGTCTTCCGGTGCGGTTAATAAGTACCAAGAAAGTATCTGATATGCTAAAAAAAATAAAGCCTTTCCAGACCCCCGAGGATTATGCAAGGCTTTGGCTTCCATTTTTGTGGAGGGATCCAAGAGAAGAAATGGAGAACAAAGATCATTCTCCTCTAGGCTGGGCTCTGGTCGTGTTTCAGTGTCCGGGTGCTCTCACAACAGAAGGTGGAGCAGATCATCAGGCTTAGGGGAGACCGTGAAATCCTCCTCTCGATAATGCAATACTTCTTGTGCAGATATATACTGGGGGATAGAATAAGGGTGGCCTTGTTTCAAGCATGGGAATCTGCGTCAGACTTTTTTCCAAAGGAGAGAAGAGATGCACAAGATCGTAATTCCTGATGATGCTCCCCCTCAGATGAAAGGCACCAAGGCGCTTGAACAGTTGCGGCAATATGGGGAGGTCACCGTCTTTAATACCAGAGCTTCCTCTCAAGAAGAGTTTGTTCAACGCATGAAGGACGCTGAGATCGTCATTAACGTGAGAGCCTACTCAAAATTCACTTCAGAGGTATTCGCTGGCTGTCCCGTCTTGAAACTCCTCTCTGTTCTGGGTACTGGCACGGATCAGGTCGATGTGGAAGCAGCAACGAAGCACAATATTCTGGTCACGAATACTCCCGGGTTTGCTGCCGTAGCCGTTGCTGAGCACGCCTTGGCCTTAATGCTATCCGTTGCACGTCGTCTCTGTGTCATTGATCGAGAGGTCAGGGAGGGGGAGTGGCCGCGAGGGCTAATGACACAACTCCACGGAAAGACATTAGGGCTGATTGGTCTGGGAGCCGTTGGGGGACAACTCGCGAGGATCGGCAGGGGGATAGGGATGAGGGTTATTGCTTGGACATTTCATCCTTCCCCAGAAAGAGCCCAGGAATTTGACGCTGAGTTTGTCGAGCTGAGAGATCTCCTCCAACAGGCGGATGTCGTGTCGGTCCATGTCCGGCTCACTGCCCAAACCCAGAATCTTCTGGACCGGGAAGGATTATCTCTGATGAAACCCACTGCCATCATCATCAATACAGCAAGAGGACCCATCATTAACTCTAAAGCGCTAATACAGGCTCTCACGGATGGCGGAATTGCGGGGGCGGGCTTGGATGTTTTTGATCAGGAGCCAATCCCTTCCGACGATCCTCTTCTTGACCTCAACCATGTCGTTCTCTCTCCCCATAATGCAGGTATGACTCCAGAGACCATAGAAAGAGGGGCTCAGATGGCCGTAGACAACATACTGAACTATCTTCGCGGTAGTCCAACATACGTTGTTAACTAATTCTCCCTTCTCTCCCCGCTGAAGACACGTTCTCCCGCGATTAACATGGTGTAATCGAGGCCCTCGGCGACCTCGAAGAGATTATTTGCGGCAGGATCGCTTGAGGCATTGAAAACCGCATAGACACCTTGATTCTACCTCCACTCGAACTCTGCTCTCAAATCGATGTTCTGCGGCAGGAGGAGAAGATTGGTCGTGGCGGCCAATCTTTCTCCACCAGCCCATATTTGAAGAAGTTTGCTATGGGTTTCGGCCGGATTGAAGCGCTTCGGGTGACCCGATGAAGAACATCAGCGACATAGAAAAGGTCGCTGCGGTTATGACGGGAGGGGTTGTCCAATACGTAAGTCAGAAATATGACGGCTGATTCCAAGACTCGGGAATCTCTAGAGTCATTGATGACAGAGGGTAGAGTCTAGCTTTCTACTTGAAAAGACAAACCCCCTTTTCTCGCATTCCTCGACCTACTGCCTCTTCCCAGCCTGATGCCAGCCTCATAGGCTTCCCTCAGGGCCGTGGGATGATTCCTGATCTCTCCTTTTCTGTCTATCTCCCTGAAAAGCAGGCCTCCCCCATAAGTTGCATTGATGGCATCAAAAAAATACTTGACTGTCAGAATCGCACAATCGAACATCTTCTGCCCCTTGGTCCCCCCGACTGAAAGAAAAAAGCCCGTCTTCATGGGGGCTTCTTTCTTTAAGATATATTTCCGGGACCACAGGGCCTGGCAACGATCGATCACCACCTTGCACTGAGCCGTGACGTTGTAGAAATAGATGGGAGATGCCAGGACGACGACATCAGCGGCATCGATTCGATCATACACCCCTTGCATTTCATCCTTGATTGCGCACCGTCCCGCCCTCTCGCATGTACCGCAACCCCTGCATGGAGCCGCTTGGAGGCGACACACATCCACCCTTTCCGTTTCGGCCCCGCCGTCGCTGGCTCCTCTGAGGAGTTCATTGAGAAGGAGCTCCGTGTTGCCTCTCCTCCGAGGGCTGCAGAACAAGCCGAGAACCCTCATCTCCGATTTTTGCCCTCCCCAGGTGTCAGATCGAAAATCTCCTCTCTCCCGAGACTCGCATTACAACAGCTTCTCTTCAAGGGCGTCCAACTGGATTTCCTCTGACTTTTTTCCTTCGAGTTTCAATACGATGCTGGTAAAATCCCCTGTCGCAATCTTCTCTTTGACCCGGTCGATTCCCTTCTCCCTCAACAGGGGCACCGCCTTCTGAAGAGCGTCTTCCTCCTTTCCTCCCTCGGGGCTTACCCTCGCCATCCAGCTCCCCTTCTCTGCCCAGACACAGTAGGTGAACTTCTTTTGCCCCTCTCTCGAGACAACGAAAAAATACTGCCATCGATCCGTCTGAGCCGGCTTCAACCCCTCCCAGACCGTAAAACCACGATAATCCCATGTCTGACCTGGATTCATGATCCCTCCCAATTGAATTGGATTCAAGACGATACCCCTGTGAACGTTCCCGCCCACAGCAAGGGCCTTCCTATTCCAGGGAGATCTCAATCGATGCTTTCGACTTTCTCGTTCCTTTGGGAAGGCAGATTTTCAAAAGGCCATCCTTATAGTGGGAGGAGGCCTGATCTTCATTGATCTCGAATGGAATGTGTATCTCCTTTTGAAATGACCCGAATTCGATCTCCATACGATGACATTTGGTGCAAGAAAAACCTAAAGGACCCTCCCGCCTCCCACCGATTTTGAGGACCCCCTTTCCAAAGGAAATCTCAAGATCCTCTGGAGTTGCCCCGGGGAGTTCGACAATGATGACAAGATCCTTTTCCGTTTCATAGATATCCATAGGAGGGCTCCAACCCTCCCCCGGCATCTGCAGGATCCTGTGGGGGAAAAAATCTCGAATGATTCTTCCCATTTGTTTCTGGATCTCTTTGAACTCTTCGTCAAAGCCCACAACAGCTCTCCTCTTGACACAATCAAACGCCTAAGTCGAATCCGACGGGAGCATGGAAATTTTCCTATAGACTAGCATAATGGGCACTTCATCCGCAAGAAATATGTCACATCCGGAGGGCAGAAACCAGGGGTCAGGAGTCAGAATAGAGAAGCAGCGACCGAGGAGTTTTTTGGACATGACTGTTTGGCTCTGGCCTGTGAAAGAGAGGGATATTTCACAGGCCGATTACGCTTACCTTACCAGGAAAAGGCTGATCCCGGGGAGGTAAGTAATAACAATCAACCCCAGGAGAAGTATAGCCAGGAAGGGAAGAGAGGCGAGATAAAGCCTGAGGATAGGACGCCCGAAACGGTAGCTTGCGATGAACAGATTCATTCCCACGGGCGGCGTCGTATAGCCAATCCCCAGATTAGTCAGAAAGATGATTCCCAGATGAACGGGATCGATGCCGTAGGCTTGGGCGAGAGGAAGAATCAGCGGAACCACAACCACGAGAGCCGAGAAAATGTCGATCATACAGCCCACAACAAGGAGAAAGACATTGAGGAGGATCAGGAAAACCCATCGACTTGTAATGTGTCCTTTAATGAAACCAAGGATTTTTAAGGGCACTTGGGCATCGATGAGGTAATTCGTATAGGCCAGCGCGACTCCGAGGATGATCAGGATCCCCCCTACCAGCACCATACTCTCTCTAATGATGGAGCCCAGATCTTTCAATTTGACCTCTCGATAGATGACGATTTCCACGACAAGGACGTAGAAGGCGGTTATAGCGGCCGCATCACTGACTGCAAAAAAACCGGTGTATATGCCCCCCAGGACGACGAAGGGTAGAGGAATCTCCCATATCGACTCAAGGAGAGCTTGTCCCATCTCTCGGGAGGATATCCTCACGATGGGGGTACCCGCCCTCCATCCTCTGAACAGACTATAAATGATCAGGAGGCTCACCAGGATGGATCCCGGAAGGATGCCCGCCAGGAACAGTTCATCGATGCTGGTTTTTGAGACCACTCCATAGAGGATCAGCGGGAGGCTTGGGGGGAGCAGGAGGCCCAGGGACCCAGACGTGGTGATCAATCCCAAAGAGAATCGCTCTGGATAATTTTGGCTGATCAGAGCAGGAAAAGCCAGGCCTCCCAGGGCGATGATGGTGATCCCCGACGCTCCGGTAAAGGCCGTAAAAAGGGTACATGCAATCAGGACCACCGCGGCCAATCCGCCGGGCATCCAGCCGAGAAAGGCCTGGGAGACTCTCACCAATCGCTTTGGAGCATTACTTTCGGCGAGAACGTAGCCTGCAAAGGCAAAAAGAGGAATGGCCACAAGCATGGGCGTCGAGGCCAACCGATAGGTTTCGATGATCACAGCCGAGGAGTCGATGTCTGAGAGATAGAAGCTGAGAAGGGCCCCCGTTGCGATAACAACAAAGAGGGGGGTACCCGTCCCCGCAAGAACCAACGTGGCGAGGGAGGACACAGCGCTCATGGAACCGATTCCCCAAAACTCAAAATCTTGCCCAGGCCATTCAGGCCGAAGTGTAGCGTGATAACGGAAAAGGCCAGGGGAAAAATCAACGCAACAATCCACCCTGGAATCTGTAGAAAAGCAGAGGTTCCAGCTAGAAACTCATCCACCACGAACTTGAAACCGCCGTGAGTTAAGAGCAGACAGATAAGGGCAGAGAAGAAGTCGATAAGAATGCCCAGGAGGGTTTTGGCCTTTCCCGAGAGGAGTCGGGGAAGGATATCAATGTTGATATGCCTCGACTCCCGGGTTGCCACTGTGGCGCCCAACAACCCCACCCAGAGAACCAGGTGGCGCAAAGCCACATCCCCCCATATGATGCCAGAATGGAAAAAGATGCGAAGGACGATCTGGATGAAGGCAAGACCCACCATGATCAGAAGGAGGGAGACCAGAATCGCCTGCTCCAGTTTATTAACCACCCCTTCCGAGCGACGAACCATGTCCCGGATGGCTGGCACTATTTCCCTCCCCGCAATTCGCTCAAGTAGGCGTTGACCTCTTGGAGTATCTCAACAGAGAATACATTCCCCGCGATCTCTTCTGTGGCCTCCTGAGCGATCTTTTGAAACTGGGCCAGTTCCTGGGGCGGTATCTCTACGGACTGAATCCCTTCTCGTTCAATTATCTGGAGGGCCTCATTGTTGTCTCTTCGTGTTTGATCGTTGAGAGCGGCAATATGCCTGCGGAAGGTCTCAAGAAATATCCCTTGCTGGTCTTTGGGAATCCGCTGAAAAGCCTTGCGAGTCATCACGACTCCCCCGAGGGCATAGCTGAGGGGGACACGGGTCATATACTTGACCTTTGTGAACCACTGAAGGACGATGGCCCCGACCGGGGGGCTGTAGACCACATCCACCAGGCCTGTCTCAAGGGCCAGCAAAACGTCGGAAATCCCCAGGGGAATAGGCGATACGCCAGCCTTGAGAAAAACTGCCTGGCTTACGGGATCTCCCTCTGGCATCCAGATTTTTGCGCTCTGGAACGCCTCAAGACTGGCCACCGGTCTGTTGGACATCATGTAGATGAAGCCGATTTCAGACCAGGCCAGCAAAACATAGCCCTTGTCTTTGAGGACCTCTTCCAGCCGAGCCGTGACCCGTGCCACCACGGCGTCTACCTCGTCGTAGCTTTGGAAGAGAAAGGGCGTTCCCAATACCTGTACATCTCTGCAGATGGTTCCCAATCCCAGGCCGGTTATCCCCGCGATGTGGATCTGATCGATCCGCATCTTGCGGAGGACGGCATAATCATCGCCCATGACGCCCCCGGGATAGGCCCGCATTTTCAAAGAACCGTTTGTCTTGGACTCCAATTCACGGTTTACCTCGTGGAAGGTTTTAATCCAGGCACTTCCTTCGGGGGCCAAGGTTGCCAGTTTGAGGATAATCGGCTTTCCCTCCCCCCGGAGCGGAACGCACAGACTGAGGCAGAGCCCGAGGAAAATCCATAACACGCCTTTTCGAAGTTTCATGTCAGAAATACTCCTCCACACGCTGTAGCAGTTTTTCTGCTCTGGTTTTGGCAATCGTGTTGATAAGGGTTAGCTCTGTAACTCTATCGGCAGGGGTATCAAGCACCTTTTCTAGAAGAGAGACAAAGAGATCTTTTTGGAACGTCTTTCTTGCATAGCTCTCCGCGTAGTAGACGTAGGCCATCAGAAAGTCACCCTTGCCGATCTCGATGGCCTTTTCAAAATGTTGGCGAGCTTCTTCAGGCTTACCGCCGTAAGCTCTCGGTTTTGCTGATTTGTAGATACCCATGAAAAGGTGGGCACCGCCATAGTTGTACGTTTCGTCCAACTCTATCACTCGCTCCATCAACAGAACCACCCGGGGAAGATCAGCCAAGGCCCTCACCGAATCGCTGGTAACACTGACCCACCCGCCCCAACAACTGGAAAACCAGAACAGAGCGGGCACGTCTCTTCGAGAAAACGTTCCCACATAGTCCTGCAGGACTTGATAAGGCTCTGAAAGGACAGCGGACAATTCAGGGTGGCGGGTCATGGCGCGGAGGGCATACTCTCTCCCCCTGAGGTAAAGTCGTCCAGCTTCCTCGGGATTGTCCTGATCCGAAAAAGAACCGGCATAGGAACAATACGCCTCGGCACCGGCCAGAAGCAGCCTTGTGTCTCTTGGATAGGCCTCAATCAGCCCGTCTATAAGCAGGAGATAGGCAGGTGTGCCCGCTTTGACGAGGGCCAGGTCGGTCTGCTTCGCCGAAGCCTTTGCGACATCTTCCAAGATCATTCCTACACCGGCGACGGTCAGTCTTTTGGGAGGGAAACAGCCAATGATAGACAGGGCAGAGAGACACATGATGACAATGATGAAAGCCTTCCGCCGCCGGAGCGCCACAGGCAACCCCCCTCCCTCTTCAAATCGAAGCATTCTTTCCATTCTTACAGATGAAAAGGTCTGAGTCAACAAAAATCTGCAGAATTTCTAGGAACCCCACCTGATGTTCACGGATTTGTAACCCCACGGACAATACCGAGGCAAGGGCCCGCTTTCAGATTTGGAATGAGTGATGCTTGGCCCTCTGTCGCCTCCATTGGACGAAAATCAAAGGATTGTCAAATCGACGCGCTTCGGACAATGAGGTTTCTCTGTGAGGTTTGTCTGGAATGTTCGCTATGGCGTCTATTTGAAAAAAGGATCCTCTCCTGCTAATATACAAGAGAATTCAAAAGGAGTAGGATCTTTGCTGTTTCTGGCGCACGGGGGATCCCAGGGTGCTATCCCCTTGGATTGAGGGCATGTTGGAGGAATGGAATTGGGGCGAGATGCCCAAGCTCATGGCGATGGGTCCATGAATATCTCAGACATTAAGAACCTGCATCTTCTCTGGGGAAAAGTCTATCCCTACCTGGCGGAGCAGGTCATGTCTAATCTCCCGGAAAAGGCGCGGATGCTTATGGAATTAGGTCCTTTTTCAGGAGGAATCTCTTTTGAGCTGGCAAAGGCCAACAAAGACTATTCCATCGTCATCGCTGACAGACGAAAGACGGTGCTTGACCATCTGACCCGGGAGGCGAAAAACCTAAATCTTCTTGGCCAGATCCGACTGGTCCAGACTGAACTGTCCGCGCTGGATTTCAAGGAGGCAGCGTTCGACGGGGTGATTTCCAGGGGGGCTTTCTTTTTCTTGGATCGATCGACGCTCAAAGAGATTTGTCGCGTCCTACGGCCCGGCGGGATCGGTTTTATCGGTGGAGGATTTGGCGAATCCACACCGAGAGATCTTATGGATGAGATCGGCCCGGAATCGAGGAGACTCAATAAGAAGTTGGGAAGGAAGTGGATGTCCAGGACCCAGTTGGAGGAGATCATCGAAGAGGCAGAGCTGGGGAAGTCTTTCCGGATCATTGAAAAGGGAGGCTTGTGGGTGCGCCTGGAAAAGTAAAGGGAAGGCCGTCTTACGGACTCATCGAGAAGGGCCTCTCCGCCAGAAAGCCAGGGGGGCTGGGGAGACGGTTTTCATTGCGCTTCGAGTCAACATCGCCTGTTCGGTTTGAGTGCAATCGGCGAATGGGGTTGGGCGGCTTCCCTTGGGTTCACCAGAGTAAGCCATGCAAAAAGCACTTGCCATGATTCTTGCGGGAGGGAAGGGAGAAAGGCTCTATCCCCTCACCCGGGATCGGACAAAGCCTGCCGTTCCCTTTGGTGCAATCTACCGAATCATCGATTTCACCCTGAGCAACTGTGTGAACTCGAATATTCGCCGCATCTATATCCTCACCCAATACAAATCGATTTCCCTCAATCGGCATGTTGAACTGGGATGGAACATCTTCAGCGGCCAACTCGGGGAGTTTATCAGCCTGATCCCCGCCCAGCAGAGGCTTGATGAGAGCTGGTACCAGGGGACGGCCGATGCCATTTTCCAGAACATTTACACCCTCCAAGAGGAACAGCCAGACTTGGTTCTGATTCTGTCTGGAGACCATGTGTATAAAATGGATTACAGGAAAATGATCGACTACCATGTTGAGCGGAATGCGGATCTCACGGTTGCTGTCCTTCAGACCGATAGACGGTTTTCAAGGGATTTCGGTGTGGTCGAGGTGAACAGGGGATACGGGATAAAAGGCTTTCAGGAGAAACCCTCAGATCCCAAAACCATGCCGGGAAAGCCCGATTGTATCATGGCCTCCATGGGCGTTTACGTCTTCAACACGGAGATACTGGTCAGACGACTTATTGACGATTTCAGAAATGAAAAGAGTTCGCACGATTTCGGCAGGAATGTCATCCCGGCCATGATAGAAAAGGATAGGGTTTTTGCCTTCAACTTTGTGAAACCTGAAACCGGGGAACCGGCCTACTGGAGAGACGTTGGGACCCTCGATGCTTACTGGGAAGCCAACATGGATCTTGTCAGTGTGACGCCCCTGCTCAACCTCTATGATAACGCATGGCCCATCTACACCTTCCGGGGTCACAATCCTCCCGCCAAAACGGTCCTGGCTGGAGAGGGCGGCACCGGGGCCGCGCTTAACTCCCTGGTATCTGGGGGATGCATCATCAGCGGAGGAAAGGTCCTAAACTGCCTTTTCTCTCCAAACGTTCGGGTCGAAAGCTTCGCTGAGGTGGAGGATTCGATCCTCATGGAGGGTGTCCACGTAGACCAAGGAGCTCGTGTGAAAAGGGCCATTGTAGACAAAAACATCCGAATTCCCGCCGGTGCAGAAGTCGGGTACGATCTTCAAAAGGACCGAAAAAGATTCACGGTTACCGATTCTGGGATTGTGGTTATCCCGAAGGCCATGCAGATCGTTTGATCAGGGTATCGTCAGCATTCGGCAATCAGCTTCAAATCGAGTGGGGCATATGAGTTGAAGGATTGACAGAGACTGGAGACCTCCGAGTAGAACCGCTGTTTGACTGTGCCTGCCTACGAGACCCTCACAGCTTCTCCAGAAAAGTCCAGCCTATGATTGTTTTCCCCGTTCTATCATAGTAAGGTAAAGGGCACTGTTGTTCCATGCATTGAGAAGCTGAGTGCGCAGCTGGGCGCCAAGGCTCGTCTAGGCTATCGAGGCTCCAGGATGCAGGGATAGGAGGTAATGCCCATGAATTCTCAGAACCTGACATATAACAAGTTGAGAAGTATCGGGTTCATCACGCTGAACCGACCCGATAAGAGAAACGCCCTGTCCATGAGGCTCTTGGAGGAGATGATTGAGGTTCTTGAGTCGATCAGGAAAGACGAGGGAATCCGGGTCGTTGTTATTAAGTCTCGGGGTCAGGTCTTCTCCTCGGGCCACGATCTGTCCGAGATGATAGGCAAGGGAGCCTTGTTTTATGAGAGGCTTTTTGAAACATGTTGTGAAATGATGCAGCTGATTCGGCGTCTTCCCCAGCCCGTAATTGCTCAGGTCGAGGGGCTTGCCACGGCTGCAGGCTGTCAACTTGTAGCGGCGTGTGATTTGGCCGTTGCCTCCGAGGACGCACGATTTGCGACTCCGGGTGTCAGAATTGGGTTATTCTGTAGCACCCCCATGGTCCCTCTAAGCCGGGCAGTTGGCCGAAAAAAAGCGTTGGAGATGCTCCTGACAGGCGATCTGGTAAGTGCCCGAGAGGCGGAGCGATGGGGGCTGGTCAACAAGGTGGTCCCGGCCGAGGCGCTGGAAAAAGAGGTGGAATCACTCGTCTTGAAGATCGTCCGCGCGAGCCCGTCAGTGGTGAGGATTGGCAAGAGAGCATTCTACTCACAGATAGAGATGGAAGAGTCCAAGGCCTATGCCTATGCAACGGAGGTGATCGCTCTCAACGCCATGGCTCCCGATGCCCAAGAGGGCATGTCGGCTTTTCTTGAAAAGAGGGAACCAACCTGGCAGGATAAGTAGATGGGGTATGAGACAGCAATGGGTGGACGTCAACACAATTCCCCGAGTGGTCGAAGCCGTGGTCAAGGCCCTCAAAGGCAAGGGGGCATCGCATCACCCCCTCTGATGGAAGGGGTCTGGAAAAAATGGCGCAAGGGCATTTCAGTCCTGTGGGTATGGGAAATTGGCCTAGCGATATGAACTGCGGTCCAGGGGGTGAGGATTTTGACATTTCGAATTGATGATCGAGTTAGCCGGGGCAGGCAACCGCCCCGTAATCATTCACGATGGAGAGTCTCTCCTCATCCAGGCTTTCCCACGGCCTCGACCTCTTCAAGGTGGTGATACAAAAGGTCGATCTGCTCCTGAGTTAGGTTGTTAAGCTTCAGGGCTCGATGAATAAACCGTGCGGCGTCTTCAAAGAGCCCTTTTTCAAAATGGCACCTGGCAAGCATGATCAGGCATTCCAGTAACTTGGTTCCCTGTTCGAGGGCTTTCGTAAACTCTTCGATGGCCCGATCGGTCAGTTCCATTTGGCGATAAGCCACCCCGAGATCGTAGTGGAGACTGGGATCCCCCTCCGGAGGATCTGTATCTTTCGTCGGGGTATCGAAAGGGGACGGCTGGGCACTATCGAACGAGGAGAGGGCTGGGGGAGGGGTATCGACTTCTTCAGAAGGAGGGGAAGCGCCTGACAGTTCTTCAAGTCTCAGGTCTCTCAGGAATTCTCCATGGAGGGGGTCTTCCCTATCCGGTTCTTTCTGCTGAAAGGAATCGTCAGCTTCCCGGATGGTCTCGACCTGAATGTCTCCGATGTCGATCACCGAATCCTGTCCAGATTCTGAAGAAAGACCTCCGTCAATCTCTTCTCTGGCGTCGGAGAGATCATCCCCATCGATCCCTTCAGAAGGAGAGGGAACCTCGGCTAGTTCTTCAACTGCCAGGTCTCTCAGGAGTTTTCCATAGGGGGAGCCTTCATCATTGGGCTCTTTCTCATGAGGGAATTGATCGGCCTCTCCAACGCCATCCAGCTGAAGTCCTCTGATGTCAATCTCCGAATCCTGGGGGGAGTCTGGTGAAGAACCTTCCTCACCCATTTCGCTATCATCGGGAAACCGAGGCAGATCCATTTCATTCAGAGTTTCCCAGGGGGGGTGTGAAGATGGATCGAAACCTGTCTCCTGGTCCTGAGAAGGAGATAACAGCGCCTCGATTGGGACGGGATCGGAATCGTCCTGGGCTTGAGTTTCTCCATTTTTTGGGTTGTTTCCCTTGTGTGGGTCCGCACCAGGGTTTCCGCCCTTTTCCAGTTGGTCTAATGTCTCGCGAGCTTCGCGGTCGTACGGGTCAATTTGGAGGATTCTTTCACAGGTCCGTGTCGCTTCGGCGCGGAGACCTTCGGAAGCGTAAAGAGAGGCCAGAGATTTGTAGTTGCTCAGGGTCATGCCATCCAGAGCGAGGAGCTTTTTATAAACGGATATGGCCTTGAGATTGAACCCCTCCCCGCTGAGATACCTTGCTGCTGTCTGATACTCTTTTATGGCCGATTTCTTATCACCTGCACGGAGGTAGAGATCGGCAAGTTTCAGCAGGGCCTTTGTATTCTCTGGATCCTTTTCGAGGAGACTGAGGAGGTAATCGATTTGTTTGCCGGGTTTGCTCTTCTTTTTGAAGACAAACATGGTATCGAAACCTATGTTTTGAAATAGGCGGACAGACTCACCCTATGAGGCGATGGGGTAGATGAACGGGAATTATGCAGGAAATGTGCCAAAAGAATCGTTATGGTTGGGAAGAAAAAGGGGGCGGGCAGGGTCTGATTGGCTCTAACCAGACCCTGCCTTTGTAAGGAGGGTGAAAACGCGCCCCTGTCATTCCTCATGTGACAGTGGGGCGAGAAAAAGCGAGGTGAAATCGGGGCTCAGGATCGGCGGTTCCTTTAGGAGCGGGAACGGGAGCGTGAAGATGAGATTATGCACGAGAGAGCAAGTCGCGTGTGGAGTCGGTGGTCCTCGCCTTTCACAGAGCCCCGTGTAAGTGAACAAGATCCTTTTCACTTGCCGACTAAGATACCCCTTTTCGATTCATTAGTCAACTACTCCTCTCCAGAAAACACGCATTTTTTCATTCTCTTTTTGAGATGCCTAGGTCCCCTTCTCTCGCCTTTTTCAGAATACCGTGGCCCAGACCTTTCGCCAGGCCTTCAGTTATCCATGATAGCATTCAGCGGAAAGCTTCCTGTGGCCGTGTACCTCTCCTCGGTCGACTTGCGGCTTTGATCCATCCTTTCCCTTCTTTGAAATCCCTGATTCCTCATCCTCCCGCTCCCCTCTCCCCTATTTTGTTGATTCCCCTCAGAGCTGAATGGCTAACCCCTCAAGGCTTAGGAGTCCTTCCCTGGATACATCAAATCAAAAGCGTTCTCAAAGTGTTGCACCTCACTCAAATCTCCCCGCCTCCTGATGGCCACGACATCAAACCGAGCCCTCACATTCTCTAGCTGTTTTTCCTTTAGAAACCACAGAGCAACCCGAGATAACCTGCGCTGTTTCTTTCTGTGGACCGCCACTTCAGGTCTATCGTACTCATCCGTGGATCGCGTCTTGACTTCAATAAAGCAGATGGTCTTTCGATCCAGCGCGACAATATCCATCTCACCCACTTGGCAACGATAGTTCTGCTCGACAATCCGATATCTTTTCTTCCTAAGATACGCAACTGCAAGTGCCTCACCCTCACGTCCGATCTTTGATGGGGGCATCTTGTGGTTCACAGGGTAATGGGCAGATTCATCCACCCTGGGCTTCTTACCCCTATTCATATCTTGTCCTGAAGGATGAGGGTCTCGCTCACCCCCCTGAACGTCTTCCTGTGGTATTCACAGCATCCGTGGCGTTTAATGGCCTCCCGGTGTTCCCAGGTACCGTAACCCTTGTGTTTTGCGAAATTGTACTGAGGATACTCCTCATGGTAGGCCATCATAATTCGGTCACGAGTGACCTTCGCCACGATCGATGCGGCTGCTATCGACACAGAGAGGTTGTCGCCCTTGACAATGGTTCGCTGTGGGCTTGGGTGGGGAACGGGAAGAATCCCATCGACGAGAAGCATGTCCGGCTTCCTGGACAATAGGCTTACAGCCATCGCCATTGCCTTCTCAGTAGCCCTGGCAATATTGATCCGATCAATCTCTTCTGCCTCAACGATTCCCGTTCCAATGGAGAGAGCCGCAGGCAAAATTTTCTCATAGAGGGATTCCCGCTCCTCAGGCAGAAGCTTCTTTGAATCCCTTAACTGCTCCCGAAACTCGGGAATGGGTAGAATAACAGCGGCCGCCACAACAGGACCTGCAAGGGGGCCTCGCCCCGCTTCGTCGACACCTGCAATCAGACGGATCCCCTGGCTCAGGAACCGCGTTTCGAAGAAATCCATCGGCTGACCATGGGGAGCCCCGAAGAGTTTACCCTGGTTGGCCTGTGCCATCTTGCAACCCATTCACCGTGCCTCTTGGATTCTCGCAGCCTTTCCTTTGAGCTTTCGCAGATAGTAGAGTTTCGCCCTCCGCACCCTCCCTCTGCTCACGATTTCAATCGTCTCAATCCTTGGAGAATAGAGGGGGAATATCCTTTCCATCCCGATCCCATACGACACTTTTCTCACCGTGAAGGTGGCCCGGGAACCTCCCTTTCGTTTACTGATGACCACCCCCTCGAAGACCTGGGTTCGTTCCTTTTCCCCCTCGATGATTTTCACATGAACGCGAACCGTGTCACCCGCTTTGAAGTCGGGTAAATCGGTTCGAATATGCTCCCTTCCTATCAATTCGATGGGATCCATTCTCTGCTTCCTCCTCTCTGTCGATTTTCCATCAACCGGTCAAGAATGATGGCCACGGCTGATCGAACGGACAGGTGGTTGTAGTTGAGCACTCCCGCTATAGGAGTCAGGATATAGTCGCTTCCCTCAAGAACCTCTCGAGAAAGGCCCCAGCCTGTTCCAAAAACGAGTAGATAGGGCTGGGAACGATCACAGAGGAGCTCACGCATTTCCGGATAAGAGACCGTTTCCCCCTGCCAGGTAGCATCGGTTGCTACGGTCCTTACGGGTAGTGAATGGGCTTCTGATATCTCCTGAATGACTTCCTTCAATGTCGCCCTCACCTGGACCCGGTCCAATGCCCTCTTCCGAGCAGGGTTGTGGTAGGCTCCCGGCCCTCTTGTCCAGTGGAGAATGATTCGGTTGGCCAACTCCCTTTGAGAGTCGAGGGGGTTGATGAAATAGGCGACCCTCACACCGAAGGTCCTTGCACACCGCGCAATATCATGAATATCTAAATTGGTCACCGCAGTGCAGACAACCCTTCCCCTTTTGTTGTAAACAGGATAATGGACCAACCCCACATAGAGGTTTGAAAGCCCTATACAACCCCTCTGCAAGACTCTCCTTCTCTCTTCAATTCGTCGAGGGTTTTGCAATCCTCATCCGAGAGCGCTGCCCTTTCAAGAAGGTCTGGCCTCCTCAGCCACGTCCTTCGGATAGACTCCTTCCTTCGCCACCGTTTGATCTCTCGATGATTCCCGGAGATGAGGACCTCGGGAATCCTCAGGCCCCGGAAGTTTCGAGGTTTCGTGTAGTGGGGATACTCGAGGAGCCCATCTGAAAAAGAGTCCTCGTGAGCCGCATTTTCGTGCCCTAAAACCCCACGAATCTGACGGGAGACCGCATCGATGATCACCATGGCGGCGAGTTCCCCACCTGTCAGCACATAATCCCCAATGGAAATCTCCTCATCCACAACCTCAAGCCTCACGCGCTCATCAACTCCCTCGTATCGCCCACAGACAAGAACCAGATGAGGGTATTGAGCCAGCCTGCGCACATGGCCGGCACTGAGCAAAACGCCCTGGGGGCTCATCAGGATAACCCTGGCTGAGGGGGATGGTTTTTTGACAAACTCAATGGCCCGAACGAGAGGTTCAGGCTTCATCACCATCCCCCCTCCACCCCCGTAGGGAGTGTCGTCCACGACGCGGTGACGACCTGGAGCAAAGTCCCGAATGTTATGGAGGGCGATTTCTATCTGCTTTTTGTCACGAGCCTTCCCCAGAACGCTCTCACTCAGCGGGGAATTGAACATTCCGGGGAATAGTGTGAGCACATCAAATCGGATCATCTCCCAACAACCCCTCCAAAGGGTCGATGATCATGCGCCGAGAGGCCGTATCAACCTGTTTGATCACCGCTTCAGTGGCCGGGACAAGGAGCTCCTTTTCCCCCACCCTGATCACGAAGACGTCCGTGCCACCGGTGGGAATAATGCCCAGAACCTCTCCCAGCCGATCCCCTTTGACAGTTTCTACCTCCATGCCGATGAGGTCGGCCCAATAGTATTCTCCTGCTTCCAGTTTTGGAAATGCAGCCTTTTCCACCAGAATGGATGCTCCAACCAGACGTTCTGCCTGATCGACGCTGCCCACGTCTTTGAACTGGACGATGTAGAACTTCCGGTGAAGATTTGCCTTGATAACCTCATAGGATTCCAGATTTCCAGACCCATCTGACAATAGAATCTTTCTGTAAGGGAAAAAGCCGGTTTCATCTTCGCCATAATATATTACACGGACTTTACCATGGATTCCGTGAGTATTGACAATCTTACCAATAGAAATGAGCTCTCTTCTCTTCAAGGTTACTCAATGATTTCAAGAACAGAGTGCTTTCTCAGTTTCGTTGAAGCGGCACTGAGAATCGTTCTCATTGCTTTTGCGGTTCTTCCCTGCTTCCCGATGACCTTTCCAAGGTCTTCTTTGGCTACGCTCAACTCGATCACGGATGTCCGTTCTCCCTCGATTTCAGCAACTCGGACGTGATCAGGGTTGTCGACCAACGCCTTTGCAATGTGTTCGATTAACTCCTTCATTTTCGCCCTCCTCTGGATTATCCAAACCCCAAAGCCTCAGAATACAACATCCATCAATTCCCCTTGCCTTCAGCCACTTTTTTGAAAAGTCCGACCTTTTTCATTAACTGTTTCACGGTTTGTGAGGGTTGAGCGCCCTTACTCATCCATTTGAGAGCCTTTTCATCTTCAATGCGAATCACCGCGGGATCCTGGTTCGGATCATAGGTTCCGATTCTGTCGATAAACCTTCCGTCCCGGGGAGCCCTCGAGTCAGTCACCACGATACGGTAAAAGGGCCTCTTTTTGCCTCCAAATCGAGCGAGTCTGATCGTAACCGCCATTTTCTTTTTGACCTCCATCTGTGAATTGAAATCCTACGTGAGCAGTCTTCTCCTCAGAAGGGGAGGATTCCCTTCGCCAGTCCTCTCATTTGACCCTTCTTCATTTTGCCCAGCATTTTGCGGGTCATCACGTACTGCTTGAGGAGCCGATTGACATCCTGAACCGTGGTGCCGCTCCCCTTGGCAATTCGCAATCGCCTCTTCCCATTGATGAGGGTATGATTTCGTCTCTCCTGGGGAGTCATGGAATTGATGATTGCCTCAGTTCTCACCAGTTCCTTCTCTGCCTCGTGAAAGGAGCCCAGTCCCTTCACCCGATTCACTCCCGGTATCATCTTCAATAGACCCTCAAAAGAGCCAATCTTTCGAACGTGCACAAGCTGGTCCCTGAAATCCTCCAGAGTAAACTCGGCTTTTCGAATCTTTCTTTCAAGCTCCTTGGCCTTTTCTTCGTCAAAAGCGGTTTGGGCCTTTTCGATAAGAGAGAGCACGTCACCCATGCCGAGAATACGGGAGGCCATCCGATCCGGGTGGAAGACCTCGATGGCATCGATCTTTTCACCGACCCCGATGTACTTGATGGGCTTCCCTGTCACCGCTCTGATCGAGAGGGCGGCTCCCCCCCTCGCATCGCCATCCATCTTGGTGAGGATCACCCCGTCAATGGACAACGCCTCATCAAAACTCTTGGCGATGTTGACGGCATCCTGGCCCGTCATCGCATCTGCCACAAAAAGGATTTCTTTCGGCGAAAGGGTTTCCTTGATCTGTCGGAGCTCATTCATCAGCATTTCGTCGATATGAAGCCTCCCGGCTGTATCGATGAGAAGGGTGTCGCAGCCCAGTCTCACCGCGCTACTGTTGGCCTTTTGACAGATATCGACAGGACCCTCTCCCGGAAGAGGTTCATAGAAATCGACGTTGACCTGTGAGGCTAGGGTATGGAGTTGTTCCACAGCCGCCGGCCGGTAGGTGTCTGCAGGAACCATATAGGGCTTACGCCCCTTCTCCTTCAGCAACGTGGCCAATTTTGCAGCCGTAGTGGTCTTCCCACATCCGTGAAGTCCCACCAGCACAAGGGGAACTGGGGAACTTCCAGAGAATTTGATCTGACGCGCTTCTGTTCCCATGAGTGCGACAAGTTCTTGGTGAACGATTTTGATAACCTGTTGTGCAGGGGTCAGACTCCCCATGACCTCCTCGCCCACGGCTCGTTCACGGACGGACTGGATGAAATCTTTGACCACCCGGTAATGGACGTCCGCTTCAAGGAGGGCCATTCTTACCTCTCTGAGGGCATCCTGAATGTTCTGCTCTGTGAGCTTTCCGTGGCCTCGGAGCTTTTTGAAAACCAACGAAAGCTTGTCAGTTAAAAGATCAAACATAGATCGAGACGAACCTCGCTCTCAATTCTCACCGCAAACCACGAATATTAAACATTTTGGAGGAGTTTGTCAAATTGGGGGCATGCTCGTTCGTCAGTGAAACACCCATGGAAGATGGCCTTGCCTCTTTCGGGTTTGTCATTCGATTGAGGCATCTCACCTGGCTAAGACGCCGGGAACCCGGTCATTGAGGATGATGACACGTCGGTACCAGCCCTTTCGAACACCTTTTCGGCTACATGGGTGCCAACGTGGATCCTCGAAAGAAGTCTATACCCGTGGTCGTCTCTGTCTCCTTCCACTCTGTCTTCAGAATCTCCTTGGCCCTTGAGGCGTATTCACTGTTCGGGTATCGGCGGGTGATTTCGAGAAAGGCCGCCTTGGCCTTGTTTTCAAGGGACAGATTCATAGACGCTTTGCCCAGATAGAATAGGGCTTTGGGAGCCAGTCCCGTGTCGGCATACTCGTTGAGAATCCTCTCGAACCGGGTGGCTGCGCCTCGATAGTTTTTTCTCTTGTAGTAGAATCTTCCGACCAAGAACTCATGTTCTGCTAGACTCCGACGGCAGATCGGAATCTTCTCTCTGGCGGTCTTTGTGAAGATGCTGGGAGGATAGTTCTCCACTAGGTACTGAAAATTGGAGATGGCCTTTCGAGCCGGAGTCTGATCCCGGTCCGGCGATTTGATCTGCTCAAAGTACGCCTGGCCGATTTGGAATAGGATGTAAGGGATATCCTCGTGGTAAGGGTGCAGTTTCCGAAATTCTTCGTAGATTGCAATGGCCTCCTCGTATTCGGTCAGGAAGAAATGGCAGTCGGCGGTCCTTATTTCTGCACGAAGGGAATACGGCGACTCGGGGTAGTAGCTTTTGACATCCTTGAAAACCTCCATGGCGCTTACATACCTCCCCCGATTGAAAAGGGACAACCCCTTCATATAGAGTTTATCCGGCCCCCCCGCGAATGATCCCTCTTTGCTTTTTGCGGAGCATGCGCCAAGGATCAAGAGCACCAAGAGAAGTAATGGAAGAGGTTTTTTTCTATCAGACATGATCTTCACCAGAATCAGGATTAGAGGAAATATAATGACTAAGTATGGGATTAAAGCATGGCGGATGTCAAGGAAAATTGTGTTAAACTCTCTTGAACCCTTCGCGGAAAAGCATGCCCTCACATAGATTAATGGGTCAGGGGTTAGCACGGAGCCATCGGTAGAATCAACAGGGACACGCAATCTTTGACTGTCCAACCACGGGAGGCGTGTTTGCCAGGGGCGACAGTGAAGGGGGAATGTTGATCGATGCCTGGGAAAAGGGCGAAAGGATCCGACAAGAGTCGGGTGCCCACAATGGAAAATCGCGGGCTTCTCATAGAGGGAGCCCGGCTTCTTGGAGCCCCGCTAGATGCCAATCAGGTGGACGCATTTGAGCGATTCCTCGGCGAATTGACGCGATGGAATCGGACAATGAATCTCACTGCTCTCCGGGAGGAACGGGCTATCATCGTTCAGCATTTTCTGGATTCCCTCACCCTGGTGAGACATCTTCCCCGAGACGTCTCCCTTTTGGATATTGGGTCAGGAGCGGGTTTCCCGGGATTGCCCTTGAAGATCGCCAGGCCAGGCCTCCGTGTGGTTCTCTTGGAAGCATCGAGGGAAAAGACCTATTTTCACAAACACATCATCCGATCTCTCAATCTTTCGGATATTCGAAGCGTCTGGGGGAGGAGCGACCAGGTCGAGATCAGAAGGGCTATGGGTCATCGCTTCGACGCCGTGGTTTTCAGGGCCTTGTCGCCCCTAGAAGTCGCTCTGAGAGAGGCAAGGCATTTTATCCACAGTGGGGGAACGATCATCGCGATGCGGGGAAGGGATGTGAGCGTCCCGATTCCCCCGGAGTCCCTTTCTCTGACCCTGCATCGGACTGTTTCTATCGATCTGCCATTTGATCGAATAAGGAGGAACCTGATGCTCTTCAGAAGGACGCCTGTTCCGGGGTAAACTGTCCCCTCATCTCCCTTCCTCCCGGCCTAAAGGAGATTCACCTGCAGTATTTTCTGAGTGGCAACGAAAGGGTGCTTTTAAAAGACGGAGGGTTATGTTAGAATTGCATAGGCTCGATTCAGGCACGTCAGACGGTTCTTGAGAGACCATGGCAAAAATCATTTCTGTTGCTAATCAGAAAGGTGGGGTGGGAAAGACCACGACAGCCACGAATCTGTCGGCTTCCCTAGCGGTTGCCGAGAAAAGAACCCTTCTGGTGGATATTGATCCTCAGGCCAATTCTACCAGTGGCTTTGGGTTCAACAAGAGCGAACTCGGAGAGACGATTTACCATGCCATTGTCAGGGGCAACAGCCTTCGACGGGCCGTTCTAAAGACCGCTCTCCCCTTTCTGGATCTTGCTGCCTCCAACACCGATCTTATTGGAGCAGAAATTGAACTGATTGATAAGGTGGACCGGGAACAAAAACTCAAGATCCTATTAAGAGAAATCGAACACAACTATGACTTTGTGCTCATCGACTGCCCACCATCCCTGGGACTCTTAACTGTCAATTCTCTGACAGCTTCTCACTCTGTCATCATTCCCCTTCAATGCGAGTACTATGCCATGGAGGGACTCGGCCAGTTGATGAGAACGATTTCTCTCATCAGGGGTCGCCTGAATCCATCGCTCTCAATCGAAGGTATCCTCCTTACGATGTTCGACCGTAGGAACAATCTTGCCCATCAGGTGGTCCAGGAGGTAAAGAGCCATTTTGGCGACAAGGTCTTCAAGACAATCATTCCGCGGAACGTGCGGCTCAGCGAGGCTCCCAGCCATGGAAAACCGGTCATTCTCTATGATATCCAGTCCACGGGTTCGGAAAGTTACCTGAGCCTGGCAAAGGAAGTCCTGCTGAATGGGGGAAACGGGCATGGGTAAGAGGGTGGCTCTTGGAAAAGGCTTGGGGGCACTCATCCCCGACGTGGAGCGAGAAAGGGGAGAGCTTTTCCTCTGTGGCATCGAGGAGATCGTTCCACACCAGAGGCAGCCTCGGAAGCGATTCGACGAGGAAAAAATCAGGGAACTGGCGGAATCAATAAAGGAAAAGGGCATCCTTGAACCCCTCTTAGTGAGGAAATCTGGAGAGGCCTATGAGCTGATCGTCGGGGAGCGGCGCTGGCGGGCCGCCCAGAAAGCCGGCCTCAGGGAAGTCCCAGTGCTTCTGAAGGACGTTTCCAATCGGGAGGCTCTTGAACTGGCCCTGGTGGAAAATCTCCAGAGGGAGAATCTTGGAATCCTAGAGGAGGCTGAAGGATACCGAGTTTTGATTGATGAATTTCGATTCACTCAGGAGGAACTCGCCCGAAGAATCGGGAAGGACCGTACCTCGGTCACCAACACGTTAAGGCTCCTCCGCCTTCCCAATGAGGTGAAAGAGAAGCTGGCGGATTCCTCTCTATCCCCGGGTCATGGGAGGGCTCTGCTTGGCTTGCCGACTGAAGCGGATCAGAAGGAGGCCTGTCGGATGGTCATCAGAAAGGGCCTCTCCGTTCGGGAGACAGAAAAGCTGGTGGGGAGATGGGGAGGGAGGAAGCCGACCTCTTCGAAACCCGGAGAGTCGGAGGATTCCGGATGGAAACCACTGCAAGAGGAATTGAGGAGATTTCTGAGTACCCGGGTCCACATCTCAAGGACCGGAAAGGGGGGAAGGATTGTGATCGAATTCTACTCCCCTGCTGAACTCCAGAGACTCATGGACCTAATCCTAGGTGAGAAAGGAGCCTGAAAATGATCGGTGCCAAGGATCAGAAGGGATTGCCCAGGGCGGAGGAGGTTAACGCCTTCCTCGGAAAAGGGACAACCTTTGAAGGGAAAATGACTTTTGAGGGGATTTTTCGTCTTGACGGGAAGTTTGATGGGGAGATTTTTGCTGGAGATTCCCTGATTATTGGAGAGACGGGCGAGGTCAATGCCCAGATCAACGTTAACGCCCTAATTGTGAACGGAAAGGTAAGCGGCAATATTGCGGCCAAAACCCGGGTGGAGATCTACCCTCCTGGTACCGTCCACGGCAATATCAAAACACCCATTCTGATCATTTCGGAAGGCGCCATATTCGAGGGGAACTGCCAGATGGGAAAAGAAGAGGCCAGGCGGGATGAAAAGGTCTCTGTCCTAAAGATGAAGGGAGACGACACGGGAGAGAGAGCGGGAAAAGAGACTGAGAAATAGTCGCGTTTCTTAAGCGTATTACCTTGAGGTCCCGAACTCAAGACCGCTGTCTTGTGGATGCCCGGGATTGCCTGCAAAAGAGACATATCCTGGAGTTTTTTTTCAAATCTTATCCTTTTCGTCCGTTAATCCACGCAACGAAATTGTACCACAGATCTCGCACTCTTCGACAAACAATGCATCAGTGAATGATGGTTTCACGACTGAAGCGTCCCCAAAGGGAGATCCCTGTGGTTATCTTTACTGGGTCGACTCTATTCCCGAGGCTCCGAGGGCGACGGACTTTTTCCAAAAGGCCTCATCACAGCCAGGGAGTCAGCAAGGGTCAGATGGCAACAGGCTGTTGGCAAAATCCTTTCGGCTTTTCTCTGAGGTTTCTCGAGAAGCCTTCGTGGTCTGCCCGAAGACTTCTTTGTGAACAAATGGACCCGGGGAAGGAGTCTAGAGCGATTATGGAAACTCCGAGATGGGGGGATAGAGACCGAGGAGACGCTTGGAAGAAAACCGGACGAGAGGGGGACCTGTTTTGGCAGAGGATCTGATCAAGAAGATAAAAGAGGCTGAGCAGGAGGCACGGAGCATGCTTCGGGAAGCGGAAGCCAACGCCTCTCGGGTCGTCACAGAGGCCGAGGGGAGGCGAAGTTGCCGACTCACGGAGGCCCAGAGGGCAGCACGGCAGAAGGTAGAGGAAGCTTCAGACCGGGCAAGCCGTGAGGCCGAGGAGGAGATAGGAGAATTGAAAGAGAAGCAAAAAGCCCGGATTGAGGAACTCCGTTCTAGAGCCATGGAGCACATGGATGAGGCTGTCCAGTGTATTACGGAAAGGATCTAGTCCATGGCCATCGGGAAAATGGAAAAAATCCAGATTCTGATCCATCGCGACGGTCAAGAACGTTTGGTGGAGCGCATCCAGGCGTTCAAGGAGCT
>CAYGBW010000106.1:0-17609 GCA_964348185.1 uncultured Thermodesulfobacteriota bacterium
CTGTACAGAGTTTTTGACCCGTTCTAAGGCTCGGTCGTTCGATCTTCCGAACTCGGCCTAGCGGCCTCAGACAGCGGAATCTCGCCCCTTCGGGGACACTCCCTTCGCCAAGACGGGTATCCCCAAAAACTCCGTAATGTTCGCTCCAGGGACATTTTTCAGTGACGACTAACTAAACCCATTAACGTAAATCCTTCTGTAAAGTCAAGAGGATGTCCCAAGGATAGCCCAAGGCCTTCGGGCGAGAGCCGGTGGAGACCTGATCCCCCTCTCATCCGCCAAGGTCCATCTCTGGTTGAGAGCATGCCACCCGACCCGAATTGAAACAACCACGCCTCCTTGACAAGGGGGCCTCCCTTCTTATAGGCTATTTCGACGGCGGGGAGCGTTACCCCTCAGGATTTCCCTCATGGCTTGCATATCTGCGGACTTACGATAGAGGTTGTCAATGGCAGACGAACCGAT
Organism: uncultured Thermodesulfobacteriota bacterium; assembly: GCA_964348185.1. Taxonomy (GTDB): domain Bacteria; phylum Desulfobacterota; class BSN033; order WVXP01; family WVXP01; genus CAYGBW01. Next base: position 466 of record CAYGBW010000106.1, read on the forward strand.
CGAAAAACCGATCAACAGAGCATTTCACATTTGCGACAAGTGCCACTATGAACGGGGTTTTCATGTCTCTCTCGAACCTCAGGATGGCCACCGTGAAATTGTCCTGATCTGCCCGAGCTGCGGTCAGCGATACGGGGTGGGATGGAAAATCACCTCCATCGGAGACCCTTAGGCGCCACCCTTTCGGAACCTCTGGTGCAACACGTCCCGCGGGGCCATCACCCTGGGTGCAACCAGCCTCAACACGGCCATGGTCATAGCCATCTCCTTCTTGATCGATTCTCCATCCCATTCAGGGATAATTCTTGCAGCCAGGTTGAAAGCCGAGAAGAAACGGGGCGTGAACGTGAATCTAGCCCGCCTCAAGGCGGAGAAGGGTCACCGACTCGAGGTCTAAGAACTCATACTCGATCCGGGGATTCATCCATGCAATCCTGCCCCCACATCCAGGGGGTGCCAATACGGGCTCTGGAGGGGGGCTATCCCAAACGATATGCCCCAGGAGCCTACCGGGTTCAATACGAACGCCCTCGCGAATATCCGGTTGCCAGCCTATGTCTAGGACAGCCCTTTCCTGCCTCTCAAAATACTCCCGCACCGTCCTCAGTTCGCGGTTCATTGAATCATAGACAACCGGAGAAGGAATCCGATTCTCTGGCATATTGGCCTACTCCTCAGGAAAAATGATAAACCAGTCATCTACAAGGGGTTGCCGTGCGTGCACGGAATCATACTTGCTCGCCCAAATGGCCTGGCTCAACCTGAATTTTGAGCGCTTTTCGGGATCTGCGACCGGGCGCTCCCGTTCGAAACGGTTGAGGGCCATGAGGAATTCTATTTTTTCGTCAAGCCCTTCGTGTCGGATGACGCGATCGATCCTTTCGAGCACATCGTCATCGCTCTGACAATCTGGCGGCCAGAAAGACGCATCTCCAGGGATGTGTGCTTGCGTTCGATTGAAGCGAAGGAGACGGTGATGGGCGGCGAGGAGCGCGTTTTTCAGTCGGATTTCCGTTTTGAATGCGTCGAGATCCTTGAGATCCTCATGGCGGAGAGGGTAATCGCCTTCACCGGGTTTCGCTTCCCACAACTCGTCATTTGTGGGTACCCCTTCGAATCGGCGCAATAACTCGTGCATTGTGAATCTCGGACTCCGAAGCATCAGGCGCTCGCCTGCCCGGTAAAACTGGAGGGTCCGTACCTCGAGGGACCAATCGAGGATTGACCCAACATTAAGCTCAAGCCACCGGTCTTTTCCACTGCCATGGACCATGAACTGTCCCGCATGGGTATGGGCGGACACGTAGAGGAGGGCCTTGGCGGTTCGTCTTAAGTCATCAAAAGGTGCCAGCGTCCTTTGGCTCAGGCTATCGAAGGGGTGGTGGCCCAACAACACCCAGACTCCATCTGGATGGGAATTGACCCAGGATTGAACAATTTCAAACTGGTCGATAAGAAGCTCCCCCGTCAACCCTGCGTTAACCGTGGCAGGGGGAAGGGGAACCAGCGTAGGTGCTCCGTGATATTGCGTTGTGTCCAGGAGGATAACTCTGATCGAAATGTCGAACCCCAGGGCACTATCGGGAAACACCGATCGGTCAAGGGACAGGTCCGCTTCCTGAACCACGAAGGATCGCCACGGCTGCGTTTTGTCGATTCTCCACGAGATGGCGCGGAGAAAAGGACGCTCGTCCCTCTCTTCCCGGGCATATCTCCAGTCCCCCCTCTCTGGAATCAAGGGGGAGAGCTCTTCGAGGTCGGTGTGGTCGGACCCATCAAGTCCCAGATGGCGGGCCAGCGCCTGGTACCCTGGACCCTCTTGGAGAATCAGAGCGGCCAGGTAGAGGCGGACCAATCGGTCCTTGGTCATCGGCCGGCCGGCGTTCCGGCATGCAGCTTGCCAATCGGCACCGGCCGGGTCGCGATGATAATTGCCGAAGAAATAGCCGTCATGGTTTCCCGGCGCCATAACCCAACCCTTCTTGGCCCGGCGCATGATCTCCCAGAATCGACTGAATTCTCCGGTGCAGGAGAGATTACACGCATCACCCACATGGACGATCGGGTAGCGTTGACTTCGACTATCCACGAGCCACTTTAGGAAGTCCTGACCATAGAAGTCGAGCTGGATGGGACGAATCGCGGATTGCACGATCTTGTCGACAAGGCCTGTTCGCAACACCGGGATTGGTTCTCCGTAGACGTTGTGAACCTGGTTATCCGCAACGAGAAAAACCCGCTGAGAGGCAACCGTCGAAGGCGGTTCACCGGATGGGATGAGGTACCCACCGGGGAGTGAGGGGGGCCTTGAAAACCATCCACACCCTCCGAGGAGGACGACCAGAACGGTAAAGCAGCGGAACGTCCATGAACGACTGACCATTGCCCGACCCCTTGCAGCGCCATCCACAATGAGACCGCTGCCTGCGAAAGCACGTAGATCTCTGCTACCACGGAAACTCATTGATTTCGAACCGCAGAAACCGCTGAATCCGCCGGTGGCGGACAGAATCGAAGTTAAGAGAGTTGCCTTATTCCTTTAGAAAACCTCTAGCGTTTGAAATTCTTTGCAATTAGGGAAGAACCGTCTAAGTCAGCAGCTCGACGGCTAGCTGGGCGTAAACCCGTGGGGCCTGATACACCTTTTCCAACTCGATCTGCTCTTCGACGGTAAGGGCATAGCGCTCATCGGCCGGGCCAAAACCGACGGTTGGGATGTGGGCTACCCCTGCCGTGTAGATTCCATCCGTTGAAAACGCCCATCTGCCTATCTCGGGGCGAAAGCCAAGGGTCTGCTCCACGGCGTGAAGGGTTGCCTGCACCAGCCGATTGTCTTCACGAGTAACCCCCGCCGGAAAGCCGTTCTCCTGGTGGTAGACATAATGAGGCGTGTGCAACTATTTTCAGGCTCCTTCTTCGCCTCTGTTAGGAGACGGATATGGGTAATCACCCGATCGAAATCTCCCCCTATCCGATATTTCGAATAGGTTTCAGGACTCCCTCCATCGCAAGAAACAAGGATCTTGTCGACAAGGTTCGCAATAAGGTCCCTTGCGGTCTTCTCATCGCGTATGTTTAACGATTAGGTTGAGAACCTTTCGCCATCTCAAGACCTGCTTGAGATAAAGGAGCCTGTTTATCGGTCTCAGCTGGGTCTTTTTGTTGATCTCCACTTCACGATCGGCGCGTCGTTCATGCAAAAGGAAGGGGAATCAACCGAAATACTCCCGGTACCAGTCGATGGTTCTCGATAGCCCCTCCTCAAGGCCTATCTTGGGCGTCCACCCGAGGACCTCCCTGGCCTTGGTGGCGTCGAGCCATTGCCTATCAATTTCGCCATAGCCTGTATTCTTACCCCGAATATCCGGTTTAAGACCCTGCTGCCCAGAGAGATCGATGATCTTCTCGACGAGGTCGAGGATTTTTACGGGTCGGTTGTGTCCCCCATTAAACACCTCTCCTGCTACCTCCCTGCCAGGTAAACGTCTGGCAATCTCGAGGTAGAGATCTACCGCATCGTCAACGAAAACGAAATCCCTCTCGGGCGTCCCGTCGCTGCGGAGTACGGGGTTGTTGCCCTTCAACACAGCACGGACGGAGTCGGGAACGATCCGAGAGAAGTTTAGATCACCTCCACCGTAAATGTTAGCGAAGCGCGTCACTGCCACGGGTAGGCCGAAAGTGCAGAAATAGCACCGGGCGAGAAGATCGGCACACGCTTTGGACGTGTCATAGGGATAGATGGGATTCAAGGGATAGTCTTCCCGGTAGGGGAGCTCCAGAGGGACTCCGTATGCCTTGTCACTTGAGGCCACGACGACACCTCGGATGGTCGTATGGAGGCGAAGGGCCTCGAGCAGGTTCCAGACACCTCGAATATTGGAGTCAAACGTGGACAGGGGTGATTGATTTGCCACGCCGACGATGGCCTGAGCCGCAAGATGGAAACAATACTCCACCCTATATTCCGAGGCTACCCGTGAAACCGAGGTGAAATCGGTCAAGGTCCCCCAGACCTCGTCCACCTGAGTGTCTAGGCCCAGTCTGTGGAAATTCGAGCCAGGCACGTGATCCCGAATGATGGCCACCACCCGGGCGCCTTCCAAGACCAACCGGTGACATAACCAGGAGCCCACAAAACCGTTAGCTCCAGTCACGAGAACCCGTTTGTCCTGCCAGAAGGAGTTAACCATCATCCCCTCTTCTAAACGACGTCGACCCCCCGGCTCCGGCTTGCTTCCTCTCCTCCCAGAAAACGATAGCCTCACCCCCAGCTCAGGAGATGCTCGAATCATGGGCTCCAGATTTTCCAGGGTGCATCGCCCTTGGACCAGAGTTCATTGAGAACCAACACGTCCTTAAACGTGTCCATACACTGCCAGAAGCCATCATGGCGAAATGCCGAGAGTTGACCTTCGGCGACCAGTCTCTCCAGAGGCCGCCCCTCCAGGACGTCTTCCTCCCCGAGATAGGAGAGGAACTCCTTCTCGAAGACAAAAAAACCCCCATTGACCCATTTCTCCATCTTCGGTTTCTCACGGAATTCGGAAACCCGACTGTCCTTCCCAATGACAACCTCCCCGAACTGGGATACCGGCTCTACGACGGTCACCGTGCCGAGGGTTCCCTGTCTCCGGTGGAAAGCCAGAAGCGCCTGAACATCCACATTAGCGACCCCGTCTCCGTAGGTAGCCATGAACGTTTTCCCTTCCACGTATTTTGAAGCGATTTTGATCCGTCCACCTGTCGGTGTTCCTTCTCCCGTTTCGGCGAATACGATCTTGAGGGACGTATTCTCCTGACCTTCCAGGGGCGAAAAACGGTCGACCCCTTCCCGAGAGGTATCAATCAGGAAGTCTCCACGGAGAATCCTTTCCTTGAATAGGAAATGTTGCTTGATCTCTGCTCCTTTGTAACCCAAACAGAGGATGAACTCGTTGAATCCCTGGGCCGCGTAGATCATCATGATATGCCACAAGATGGGGCGTCCCCCGATATCCACGAGAGCCTTGGGGATCAGCTCATTCCCGCTCGATAAGCGTGTGCCTTTTCCGCCGCAAAGAATAAGGGTTTTCATAGTACTGTTAAGAAGACGCCCTGGCCGTCATGCCCCCGGCGTGTCGATATGCTCCGATCTTCCTTGGCCCGTTATCAAAGGCTGCGTGTCTCCTGGAATACGGATTCGTTTTAATTCGTACAGCTTCGTGTATTTTGCATGCACATAGAAAGCCGAAGTGATCGCAATGATGAACCCCGGCCAGCCATCGAGGAACCCGAGCTTGAACAAATAGCACTTAAGGAACCTGAAAACCGGGCGTAAGGCCAGGTTAACGAATCCAGCCTTTCTGTTCTCGGCGAACATGGCCCTAGCCGCAAGGTCCGAATAGGTTTGAACCGTCTCGATCTGGTGGGCGAAATCCTTGTAATTGTAATGGAAGAGCTCGCCTTTAAGGTGGCCTATCGGGCCATCAATGATCACCTTCTCGTGAGGCTCGGTCCCCTCATAGCGCATTCGGCTCTTCCGGAACAACCGAGTAACCCGGTCAGGATACCATTCGCCGTGGCGGATCCACCGTCCGAGGTGCCACGTCAGCCTCGGCATTGTATAGCCAACCCGATGGTCCCCAACTTTTGCAAGAACCCCCTTGATCTCCTCTACCAGTCCGGATGTCGGGCGCTCATCGGCGTCAACGCTGAAAACCCAATCGTGGGAAGCTTTCGAGACGGCAAAGCGTTTCTTATCAATATACCCCCAGTATTCCCTCTGGTATATCGCGTTGGTGTATTTCCTAGCCACGTCCACGGTGTGGTCTTGACTATAGGAGTCAACCACCACGATCTCGTCGGCCCAACGGAGCGCATCAAGGCACCCGGGAAGGTTGCGTTCCTCATTATAAACGATGAGGACCGCCGAAACCTTTTCCGTGGGGCCACCATATCTTGAAGCGTCAGATACTGTCAACACCAACTAACCCTCTCCGCCAATTCTCGTTTTTGGCGTCTCCATTGATACCGAGTTCCGAAGGGAAAAAGGATCCAAAAATCCCTGAGAATCTAGTTTCCAGCGTGAATATAGGAGAAATAGTACCCCATGTCAAGCAAAGCGCCTCCCAAGCAAGAATTCCGCACTTAGGCGGTTTAATCTCCATAAGGCATTGAATGGGGGGAAGATTTCCCCTGTAGGGTACAGCGGGCAAGTCCGCAAGCGTTTTATTTTCTCATTTAGGGTGTCTATTCTATGAGAGCTATGCAGTGTGGCCGTGGGATGATGTCTGAACCAGTGGTCAAGACCGGAGTAGTTGACCAGAACCTTGAGCCCCTGATTCTCTATCTCCCAACGTTGATGGCCGATCCGGCTGATCGTATCGGTCGAGACGATGGCTTTGGGAAACGGGGTACACCCCGACCAGTCAGAACGCTTGCCTTTGGCGTTGGTTTCCAAAGGACGGACAATTCGAAAGGGGCCTTCGCCCCCGGGCCAGGGATCAAACCCCTGCTCGTCCCAGCGCTCATCGAGAACCGAACCCTGGTTTTTGACAAGGATTCCACAATCCCTTGAATCTCCTGATAACGCTCCACCCAAGCCCGAATCCGAAGATGCCACGTTCGAGGACCGCATTGCATGGGGTGCTTGCCCCTGCGACTCTGAGCCACATAGAGAGACTCGTGCTCGTGTCCTCTCTGACATCTGCAGCCCGGCTTACCACAGGGTTTTCTCATCGTTAAGAGATTTCCTCGCATCAGCCCTCCAGAACGAACAAGCTGGGTCAGCCGGGAGCGGAGCTTCCGTTCGGCGGCAGGCAGGTCCGATCGACGCTTCGAAGAAACCTCCTTCACAACCTTATACATCTATCAAATATAAGAAATGTGGCTCTGTCAATCCCTTTTTGCAATCGCGACTTTGCTCAATCTCCACGTGGATGTCTAATCGCCTGGAATCGCAGGGATTCTCCTGGATGAAGAAATGAGTTTGCGGAACCGCTGCCTGTAGAATTCCAGGGGGTTGGGCCTGGGAATCCCTTCAGAGGGCGGATGCTGTCTTGGCTGATATCCAGGCAACAACACCCAACACACGGGGGAATGAATTCGTTGAGTTATGCAGAAATCTAGATTCGGGGAAAGCCGTGTAGCTGCCCATAGATTGTTGCCAGATCCCTTTGAGCAGTCTTTATAGCCTCTCTTGTCAATGAATCTTGACATACAGGGAGTTAATCAGGGAAGAACCATCTAAGTCAGCAGCTCGGCGGCTAGCTGAGCGTAAACCCGTGGGGCCTGATACACCTTTTCCAACTCGATCTGCTCTTCAACGGTATGGGCATAGCGCTCATCGGCCGGACCAAAACCGACGGTTGGGATGTGGGCTACCCCTGCGGTGTAGGTTCCATCCGTTGAAAACGCCCATTTGCCTATCTCGGGGCGAAAGCCAAGGGTCTGCTCCACGGCGTGAAGGGTTGCCTGCACCAGCCGATTGTCCTCAGGAGTAACCCACGCCGGAAAGACGTTCTCCTGGTGGCAGACATAGCCTGTATAGCTTACGCCATGATACTCCGTTACCCTGACCTCCGTGGGGAAACCCAGTCCGGCCACGGCATGTCTGATCTCGGCAAGAGCACCCTCAGGCGATTCGCCCAGGGTGAGTCGCCGGTCGACCGTCAAGGTACACAGATCCGGGATCACGTTCCGGCCACCGGAGACGCTGGAAATCTCGGTGACTGCAAGGGAGCCTCTGCCAAGAAATGAATCCTCACCCAGAGAGGCCATCATCTTCTCCAGCTCGAGGGAAACCTTCGCTCCTCGATACACGGCATTCTCAGCCCGTTCTGGGGTCGAGCCATGGGCCGAGCGACCACGAACCCCCACTTCCCACTCCACCCTCCCCCGATGTCCACGAGAGATTTGAAGGTTAGTCGGCTCACCGAGGAGTACCCAGTCTGGACGGAATCCCTCTTCTTCGATAAGAACGCGGACAGCCAGCCCCTCACAAGGCTCCTCCTGCACGACACCCGCGACATAAAGCGATCCCTTCAGGGGCGGCCCTTTGTCTATCAGAAGCTTGGCACCATAGATCATGGCCGCCAGCCCGCTCTTCATATCCGCCGCACCCCGACCGAATAGGACGCCCCCTGAAATCTCTGCTCCAAAAGGATCCCGTCGCCACATAGAATGGTCACCAGCCCCTACCGTGTCCATGTGACCATCGTACAGCAGCCTCGGACCACGGCCTGTGCCGACGCGACCAATCACATTGCCGACTCGGTCCACGAACACCTCATCAAAGCCGATTCTCCGCATCTCCCCTTCGATCAGTTCCGCAACACCCGCCTCTTGGGTTGACAGGCTGGGGGTACGGACAAGTGCCCTGACGAAATCGACAAGGGCCTGGCGCTCTTGACGGTTCAACTCTCTCATCCCTTTCATCTTCCCCGGGGATGCACCCCGGCCCACCCCCTTCCCCTACACGGGCTCGAGTAACACTTCAGGCTTACTTCCCGGTATCACGGTCATCATGGCATTTATCCTTTGCCCTGTCAAGGAAGCCCCTGCAAAGGGATCAATCCCTTGCCCCCTGTTATCCGGCCCTTGACATCCTTTTTCACCCGTATTAGCCTCTTCACAAGGGGCTTCTCTCTTTTGAATGGTTCTTGACGGCCAAAAATCAGAACCATTCGAGGAGCCCCTGTTGTTTCGTGCAGCTTTTGACAGATTGATCGCGGATTTTTCTGTTGCAAAGGCGGAGTACCTGCACAATGGGAGTAGGCAACCGATGAGTGATTCTCGAAGGGAGTGAAGCTCCCCGCGGCAAGTCGCCGACGCGCCAAAGCCGCTATGGCCACGGCGCGCCGCGAGACATCTGCGCGAAGGCGAGTGAAAACGGTTGTTGAATCAGGTGACAGGGAGATCAATACGATGGAAATGACCAGGCTGGAACGGGTTCTGCGCCCCTACGAAAAAAAACTGCAAGCCCAGGAGAGGTTCCGGCGCCTTCTCGGGGTCAGGAGAACAGACCGGCCGACTTACGAACGATACATCACCGGACCCATTGAACGGTTTGACGCCTCAAAGAATGCCTTCAAGGTTCTCCAGACCAAAGAAGCCTATGGAGAAGCATTCCGAAAAGAATTCAAAAGGCGGACCGGGTATGATGACTGGACGACTGCTCTACCTTACAGGGAGCTGGAACCCGAGGATCGTATCGGCCAGAGTATGGCCGCAGCGGGTTGGCGACTCTGCAAAGACTACGAGCCCGATAACTTGCCGGTTACCCCTCCTGAGGGCCGGTTAGAGGTGCAGGACAAAGCATGGATGACGCGACTGGTCAAGAAGCTGGGCCTCATGTGGGGGGCCGATGGGGTGCACGTCGCCCGGGTAGACCCGCGGTGGGTCTACCAGGGTGTTGATATCCCGCACAAATACGCCATCATGGTTGTTGTGCAACATAAACCTACGCTCCTCAGTACAGCTCCTTCCCATTTTTCCTGGACCTCGGCCGTCGACGCATACTCTCGATTAAAGACCATTACGACAAACCTCTCGGATTTTATCTGCGGCCTTGGATATCCTGCCCGCTATCGCGAGACTCTTGGTGTGGCTCCAGAGATGCTCGTGGTGCCCACCGCTATCGACGCTGGCATTGGGGAGTTTGCTCGCACCGGCCGTGTTCTTTCTCCCGAGTTTGGAATCAATATGCGCATCAAGCCGGTCACCACCGACTTGCCCCTAGAGGTGGATAAGCCTATCTCCTTCGGTGTTCACGAGTTCTGCATGGCTTGTGAGAACTGTGCCGCCTTCTGCCCATCCAACGCCGTTCCCTTCGGGGAGCCCACAGACAAGGGGCCCAGTCCGGTGTTCAACAACCCGGGATACAAGAAATGGTACCTCCACGCTGATCGCTGTATTGTCTTCTGGGCCGTCAACAAGAAGAAATGGCTTAGCTGCGGTGGCCGGTGCATCGCTGTTTGCCCCTGGAACAAACCGCAAAACCTTTTTCACAACGCCCTTCGGTGGATGGCTATCCAAGCCCCTGCGTCTATCAAGAGCCTGCTCGCCAGAGCCGATGCAAAGGTATACGGCCATAGGAAGGGCATCAGAAATTCTCTATAATCCGCGGGCAAAAATCTGAACAGAGATCACCCGGATTGAATTTCTACCTACTAAAACAGGTAAATTCTTATTGCGACTGGTCCGCCACAGGCGGATTGAACCGCAGAACCGCTGAACAAGGAACCGCAGAATATCGAAGGGAAGAATATCGTCTTATTCCTTTAAAACTTCTGCTGTTCGAAATTCCTTGTTCGACCTGCCCGCCGCGCCTTTGGGCAAACTGGGGATAGCCCCACAAGGTTGATCTTTAACGTAGCAGTTATTATTCCATCCCCAAGCACTCGCTATGGCAGGCGGGTATTCGATATTCAATAGACTTATAAACTGAATTAGTTTCTTAAGTTAGCGCTTATGCGGGAGGTGGGTGAGTGCACCAGCGTCTACACGGGGCTGACACGGTCACGATCCCTCTTGTATGTCTTTCCACAAGCCTGGCACATGGCCAGACCTTTGTTGAATTCGATCTCAACGCCGCACTCACATATCCAGCCTCTCACCCGGGCCGGGTTCCCGTAGACCAGAGCGTAGGGCGGGACATCCTTTGTGACCACCGATCCAGCACCGACAAAGGCATACTGGCCGATGGTGTGACCACAGACAACCGTCGCATTGGCGCCGATGGTGCTCCCCTTCTTCACGAGGGTGGGGCGCAGTTCGTGTTTTCGAGAGATGTGGCTTCTCGGGTTGAAGACGTTGGTGAATACCATGGAGGGGCCACAGAAGACGTAGTCCTCAAGGGTCACCCCCTTGAAAACCGATACGTTGTTCTGGATCTTGACGTTACTCCCGATTTGAACGTCTTGGCCCACATAGACGTTCTGCCCAATGCTGCAGTTTTTGCCGATCCTCGCTCCTCCCATGACATGACTGTGATGCCAGATCTTTGTCCCATCCCCAATTTCGCAGTCCTCATCGATTGAGGCTGTGGGATGGGCAAAAAACCCCATTTTCCCGAGGGAAATGATGGCACCCGATTTCTCGAGCGATCTCTGGCAGCACTCCAGGATCTCGAGCACTCGGAGGCCGTTGTTTCCATCGGTTTTTGGCTGTTTACGGTTCTTGATGGAGTCCATGAAGTGCTCACACTCGACCCTGAGGGGCTCTGCTTGAAGGATAGGGACCGCCTCGGCGTCCTCCTTCCTGGGGACTGGCACTCGCTCGATCCAGTCGATACGGTGACTGAACAGGAGCAACTTGTCTTGAGGGGTAACATCGTCGAAGACCGCCATTTTTTTGTCGCCGACGATGACGAGCTTCTGTTCCTTGTACGGGTGGAGCCAGCTGACAAAGATATGGGACTTGACCCCGCTGGCAAACGTCATGGTCGTCATGGTCACGTCTGCAATCTCCCGGTTGAGATAGGTGCCCCCCTGGGCTGAGACCTGCGTTGGCATCTCGTTCAATAGGAGCAGAATGACCGAAATGTCATGGGGAGCAAAGCTCCACAGGATGTTCTCCTCGGTCCGGACTTTCCCGAGGTTGAGCCGGGTGGAATAGATGTAGTTGATTTTCCCCAGGTTTCCCTCGTCGACCATCTCCTTCAGCTTGATGATAGCCGGGTGGTATTCCAGAACATGGCCCACCATGAGAATCTGACCGTTTTGAGCGGCCAGATTGACGAGCTCTCTCCCCTCGACCACGTCCAGGGCCAGAGGTTTTTCCACAAAGACGTCCTTTCCCGCCATGAGGGCCTCACGGGCGAGTTTGAAATGCGTCTCAGCCGGTGTAGCGATGGCCAGGCCTCTGATCTCCTCGCTTTTCAATACGTCGGAGAAGTTCCGGGTGGTTCTGATTCCCGGATACCGGGATGCGAAATCATCGAGTCTCTGCTCCTCGGTGTCACAGAGGGTGTGCAGGGACCCGAGCTCGGCGAAGTTCCTGACGAGGTTTTTTCCCCAGTAACCGCATCCAATGACGGCGATATTTTTCATGGCTCCAAGGCTCCCATCTCCCTTAGATCAGATCCTCTGCCTCGACCCCCTCCGGCCTTTTGATGTCCATTAACTTCAGCACGGCAGAGCAGGCGTCCATGATTCCAAAGGTGTTGTCCTTTTTCTTGATTTCCCGGTGCCTCACGCAGAGGAGGGCATCATCATAGCTGTGCATTCCCGTTACCTCGCTTCTAACCGTCAGGGTGGGTTTCCCGAAGTTCCCCTTCAAATCATAGCCATTATTTGGGATCGCCAGGAGATCCGGACCGGACGACAGGTAAGGACCGTGATAGATCTCTTCCCTTTTTCGCACTTCCTTGATGATGGGCTCTCCGGTCTCCGGATCCCGAATCCCGAGGAGGGCCTCCGCGAGGTTATCTCTTGTCGTCTCATATTCCCGCCCCTCTTCCACAACTCCTGTTGCTTCGCGTCCCTTCAGATTCACATAGATTCTCCCGGGATAGAGGCTGTAGGCCCTCGATTCGGAATGGATATCTCTGACGGAATCCGATTGCCCTTTCATCTTGAGAAAGCCCTCCTGCTCAAGCCAATGATTCAGGTAGACCTCCCGCTTCAACTCACAAAAGCCATGATCGGACAGAAGGATCAGCTCCGTCCCTGCCCCGATGCGATCCATGAGAGTCCCCAGATAGCGATCAAGCTTCTGATAAAAGTCGAGAAAAAGGGGACCGTAGACAGAATCCTCTTGGATCCATTGCTTCCAGAGAAAGTGGTTGATCCGATCGGTTTCCATGATGTGGAGTTGGAAGAAATCCCAATCCACCCGGTTCATCAGGCCGAATGCCGCTTCAAACCGTTTTTCCAGAGCGTGATTGACCTCAACCAGGAAGTCGTCTCTCGACACTCTTGCCTTCCATGAATCGATGTCAATCCGGTAGCCCATTGCCTTCAGATCCTGGGCCACTTCCCTCGGGTACGAGATCTTGTCGATATTGGCACAGAGAAACCCTGCAACCAGGACACCATTGACGACACGAGGCGGATAGGTTCCCGGGACATTGATGACCACCACCCTTTTCCCGTTCCTGCTCAGCCATTCCCAAAGGGTTTCTCCGGCCATGTGCCTGGATGTGGGGACAAACATCTCCATGGTTTGGGGGACCCGATCGATAAACCCAAAAATGTTGTGCCGACCCGGATTCATCCCGGTCATGTACGAGGTCCAAGCAACCGACGACACAGGGGGCAGGACCGAATTCATTCGCTTCGGCGAGCTCTGGGAAAAAAGGACCCTGAAATTGGGCAGAAGGTCGTCCCCGGTAAGGACCTTCATCAAAGAGAAGGGAACGCCGTCGATTCCCAGGACAAAGACCCGATGTTTTCGAAAACCTGTTCCACGAACAATGGTCAATGCCGTCCCTTCTCAGAACACTCGACCAACCCGAGTATTCCGAACTCTCTAGTTATCAAATAACATGCCACCTCGAGACTCACTCGATCGATCCATCGGGTCCCCTTTGCCGACCCCATATTCCACCATGTCTTCGAGATGACACAGATCCATAGCCCCACTCCGAAACTTCCCATACAGCCCGACCGCGGTGATCGGCAGAATGGCCTCGGTCGTCGTCACTGAAAAACGCCCCCGACCCTCTGTACAGAGTTTTTGCCCCCTTCTGAGGCTCAGCCGTTCGATCTTCCGAACTCGGCCTAGCGGCCTCAGACAGCGTAATCTCGCCCCTTCGGGGACACTCTCCTTCGGCAAGCTCAGGACAGGCTCTTCGCCAAGACGGGTAGCCCCAAAAACTCCGTAATGTTCGCTCCAGGGACATTTTTCATTGAAGACTAGGTAGAATACGGGACGCCTCCAGGGGATGGGGTCTACCCTTGTCGCTTCTGTCACGGTCAATCTCGTGACTTGCAGATTATTCTGGATCATGAAAAAAGGCTCTGAATGGAAGAAGAACATCCGACATGCGAATGGTCATCGTCATTCACGAAGGGCCTACGGTGCTCTCAATCCGGCCCCTTCGGGGCACAGCCGCACATGCCAGGCAAGGAGCTTCCAGGTAATGGCGAGTTTTTGACGGGCCTTTCTGTGTTGAAAAAAGGTAAAGAGACAGAGAAAACCCTGCATGAAGAGGCTCACAATCAACTTCATAAACAGAATGCCCCCGAGGGCTCCCGCCTGAAAGCTGCCCCGGATCTTTCTAAAAAACCGATATCTGGACCGATAATACTCCACCTTCGCCTGGGCCTTGACCTGGCGGGCTGTCCCGCCCTGTAGGTGCACAGCCCGGGCCTGAGGAACCAGATAGACCTTCCATCCTCTCTCCCTCATCCGAAAGCACCAGTCCGTCTCTTCCAGAAACAGAAAATAGTCCTCATCCATGGGCCCCACCTCATCGACCGCCTCCTTCCGCACCATCATGCATGCCCCGATAACCGATTCCACCTGTACGGGCTCGGAAAAAGGGAGCCCCTTGCCTGGAAACCACTTGGGAAAGAGCAGCCTCAAAAGGCTTTTGTTGAGTCCCTCGGAAAACAGGGTTGGAAAGTTGTCAAAAGAGTTTTGCTTTGTCCCATCCGAGTTGAGGAGCTGAGCCCCGCCAATGCCCGCCTCCGGGGTATCTCGCATGAATTTCAGGAGCGCAGCCACCGTATCCTCTTGGAGGATCACGTCGGTGTTGAGAAGGAGGATGTTTTCCCCCTTTGCCCGACCTAGGGCCTCGTTGTTGGCCTTGGCAAATCCAATGTTCTTCGGTTTCTCAAGGAGAATGACTTGGGGGAAGGCCGTCCGTATGGCTTCCACACTGCCATCACTCGACCCATTGTCCACGACAAGGACCTCCATCGAGGGAGCCCCCTTTGTTGCATAAAGGGATCGGAGAGACTCCAACACCAATTCCCGAGTGTTCCAGTTCACGAGGATGACCGAAACATCCCTGGCTCCCCGGGGGGGATCGCCGCGCGACCCAATCTGCCTATTCGAATTCTTCAATCACGTCTCCTTGAGAAGAAACGTAGACAATTCCCCGCCTCCGACTCTCTTCGAGTACTCTTCTGATCAAGAGCCTCTCATCAATGCAAACCGGATTTGCCTCGAAATATCCCCTCAGAAATCTGATACGATCTCCGTAGGTAAAGAACCGGGGAACGGAGCAATTAATCTGGACCAAGTTCTTGAGGATTCTTTTGATGCCGATTCGGGTCCCCTGGGCCACATCTTCGAGGTCGATCAGGCTGAATTCCCACTCCTGGGGTTTCTCCCGGACGAGAATATTGCAGGTCTTGAGATCCCGGTGATAAATCCCTGCTCGATGGAGCGATCCGACCCAACCGGCGAACTGTGTGATAAACCCTCTCAGACCCTGCCGGGGATGGCTTTCGAACCTTCGGATCAGATATCGGTCCATTTCCATGTTATCAGCAACGGATTCAGTGACAAAGAACGCCTGCTGCAGAAGCCCCGCCCTCCGTTTCTCGGCATAGGCCAGCGGTTTTGAAGGGCAGATGCCCCGGTTGAACAGGACATTCCCTGCCACCCAGGAGACCTTTCCCTTTGGCCGTCGAAATACGTTTCTGACTCGATCGAGAATCGGATCATACCGATACTCCTTAACGCAGACCCTGCAGCCATTGGCGCCGGCATGGGTGACCATGGAAACCACGGTTTTCGGCGAGTACTTCAACAGCCTTTCGGGCCTGGAAAGGACCATCTCTCTGTGGTCCTTTAAAATTGCCAATACGTCGTCTTCCCCCATCTCCCTGCGCCGAAAGATCCTCAGGCCAGCCCTCCTCTCGATGGTAAACTGGCCGCTCTCCTTAAGACACCTTTTGGCCCGGCTTTTCTGCCGGCGGGTGACCATTCTTCGAACCATCCCTTCTATCCTCCTCAGGGAGCCGTCTAGGCTTCTGCTGAAGGGCGCCTGTCCTCGGCCGTAGGCAAGCAAAAATAACGCTTTCGCCTCGCGGTCAAGCATGAAGTCCAGGGAATTGAAGATCTGCGCGATGTTCCACAAGCGCTTTGCCCGGGACACCCGGAGATGTTTTCCTGCCTGATGAAGATCGACGAGATAAAGAGAAAGGTCTCCGTCATCCGTTACGAGGAAATTCCCTGCATGAAGGTCCCTGGGGAAAAGGCCGCCGTCATGAACCTCCCGGGTCGTCTTGGCAAGAAGCCTGAGAATCTGCTTTTTTCGCTCTGCCTGGTTCGCCTTGTGGAGTCGACCTTCGCAGAAATCGAGAAGGTCCCTGGCGTGGCCGAGGGCTTCGGCAACGAAGAAACTCTCCACGAGAACACCGCGCTTTCGGCGCTCCAGTGCACCCACAGCCCTCGGCGTCAGGATCCCCTGTTGCAACAGGAACTGGGAAATACGCCATTCCTTCATGGCACGTGAGGAGACGATCAGGTACTTGTATCTCTGCCACCTGCCAACGATCCGAAAGCGTTTGATAAAGAGGACCTTTTCCCCCTCGACAGGGACCGTCGCAGCCCATCGAACTCTGGAATCCTTGAGAACCCGTCCTCCACGGACCGCCATCTGACCATCCAGATCCTCGAAAAACCTGGCTGTCAAAACCGGTCTCATTCCCGGATGAATAAAACCACGGAGATTTTCCTCTTTGACGCGAGTCCACTGGGATCTTTTGCTGTCCATGGTCACATTTCAACAACGGCAAAAACCGTCCGTCTCTGATTCAGACGGATCGGTTCCAATCCATTCCAAGAGACGGAGTGTTTTCCCACCGTGGCCCCAGGGCAGATGCAGCGATTCATCGCTTCTAGGCCTCAGAGGCTGAGCAACGGGATCCTTCCCCTTAACCTTCCCAGACCTCTGGAAATCCGCATTCAGCACAACACCGATGCTGGCATCTGAGATGGATTTCATGTCGCACACGTCACAGACAATATCGAAGGTATGGCAAAGTCAGTTGAGATTTAAGGTAGCGGCTCCCAGAGTGATTTGTGATTCTAGCCTGTCAAAAACCATTCAGAAAGGACCAGCCGTTAGCGAAAAGGCTAATACAGGTAGGAGAGGATGTCAAGGCGAGGAGGGACAACTGTCAAGGAATTGATGGGTCTAAGTTGGATGGGTCTTGACAAAGCAATGAGGGTCCAGTTGGTTCAGGCGCTTGTCCCTTTAGGGC
>CAYGBW010000107.1:0-12394 GCA_964348185.1 uncultured Thermodesulfobacteriota bacterium
AAGGTTTTGAACCTGGCGAATGGAGAAACAAGAAGCGCTCTGGGCAGGGATCAGGGTTCTTTCGAGGATCTTGGTCGCGGAACTGATCTGACCCTTCGCCTAAGATTTATGAGCAAAAAACGTTCTAACGAACGCTCAAAGCGATTTCCCTTTGGGCAACAGCCCGTTGAGACCCTGACCTCGTTCACGATAACGGTACCAAGGCATTGCCATTCAGCGAACCCATTCGACCGGTTTGCCGGCTTCCTTCGCCTGAGAGGGAAGGACCTCATCGGTCATTTTCTGGGCCTCTTTGATGTCGGCCATACGCTTTTTCATCTCCGCCTGCATCTGGTCCAGCTCGGCCTTGAGCTTTTTTCGTTGGTCAGGGTCCTTTGATGCATTGAACTCTGTGGCCAAATCATTGTACCGAAGCCGGACCTTCTCATAGTCCTCGTAGGCCGCCTGGCGCCTTGTTTTCCACTTCTCGGCACGGGTTCGCCACCACTCCTCATCCTTTTCTAGGAGGTCGTCCTCCACAAGGATCCCCTCATCCTCCTCGTACTCGGCCTCATCTAACAAGGGTGTTGGGATTTCTTCTGTCATCATCCGACTTTCCGCTTCACCTCGGTAATCCTCGGGGACGGTTCCTGGATCGTCGGTAAAATGGATGACACCACGATCATCAACCCAACGATAGGTCTCTCCTGCGTTCAGAAGGAGGGGGAACAAGAGTATGACAAAAATCAAAATCCCCTTCATCGATCATCCTCCAAGGTGTGATACCTCGGAGACTAAAGCAATTAGCGTGCCATATTTCCACACAAGCGCCGGGGACCGGTGATCAGAAAATCCTCTTCTTTCTGATGGTGGAAATAAAATTCCGCCATCTTTTCTTGGCCTCTTCCTCCATTTCGGTGAACAGGACTCCCGCCCTGAAATGGAAATCCGAGTCCTTTGGGGCCAAGTCATACCATATGACCTCGCCCAGAGTCTCCACAGGACTGTCCTCATCGGGGATTTCTATGACCAGGGAGAGCCGACTCTCGCCGCCCATGGCCTCAACAAAAACATGGATTCTGCCAATCATAACCGTGTTGGTTTCGAGACAGAGCCCGCGGCTTGAAACGTCTCTTGTTCTCCCCACGCCCTCCTCGAACCGGGATTCAATCGTTTGAGGAGGCACCAAGGAGAACTTGACAGATAAAGGGCTGTGCAGTCGGGTGAATTTTCTTCTTTCCGCGCCTGGGTAAAGGATCATCTCTCTCCTGGAGAGCCGAACTCCCGTTCAACTCCCGTCCAACAAAGCGAACTGATTACCACCCCTGGCTTTGGCCTTGTAAAGGGCTTTGTCTGCAGATGCAAGAAGCCTCTCGGGTTGGCAGTTCCTTGAACAGAGGCTACGAATGCCGATGCTGACCGTCACCTTCCGATTGTTGCGTTCCCCATCCCTGACGTTCTCCTCCACCTGTTGCCGTATTCTTCCCGCCACGCTGCAGCCTCCGTCTCCATCCGCATATAAAAGGAGCATGCCAAAATCCGTTTCGATCCTTCTGGCGATCAAGTCGGTCTGACGTATCCCTCGACTCACCATCCGTGCCACACCCCATAAGATCCAATGCCTCTGCCTCAAATCCCCGGAGGGCTCGGGTGATTGGTTCGATTCCTTCTGTATCGTCATGGATGAGAAGAATATCAACCCTCCCTTTTTTCATCAACTTTTTCCGCCCGTGGCCCTTCAGATGACCGACTTGAAACCATCTTGAATATCAAACAGTTCCTTTTGCTTTTCTCCGTCCATGATACCGGATTGGGCCGACGATGTCAAAGTCATTGTGACTCGATTCTCAAGACCTTTGGCCCGGCCCCTGTGGACGACCTCCCTTCGCCGGAATCGATTCAAATTGGCAGACTCACATGTGAAGCTCCACGACGTCTCCATCCGACAGGAGGTACCCCCTTTTGACCTTCTGCCCGGAAAACTTTCCCGACCCCCAGATACGGGCAAATCTCAGTTTTTCCAGAAAATCCTTATGCACAAGACGGGCCATCTCTTCCACCGAACTCCCTTTCGGCAGAACAAAGGGCTGACCGTAATCTGGCTCCTTCCCCGGTATCTTGCTATAGATACGGATGATCTGAAGGAGTTCAAAGAGCCTTCTCCTCAGACGCTCCAGGCCCGTTTCCATCTTTGCAGATATGGACACGACCGGGAACCTCCCTCCAAACGCCTCATCCAAAACCCTTTGCCGCTTCTGGGTCTCCTGGAGATCTCCTTTATTGCATGCGATGAGCACATTCTTTTCATCCGGAGAAGGGGCCAAACACTCCCCCACCGGTGAGATCCCTGCCTCCTCGAGCTTCTCCAAGAGGGCCTTCATCTGTGCAAGAGGGTCGCTTTCTAGATCCACCATCAGCAAAAGCGCATCGGCATTCCTGGCCAAGTTTGTGAACCAGGCTTCACCCAGTTCCAGGGTAACCGCGGGCGCGTCCACCAACTGAATCTGGATGTTCTCGAAATCCATCATCCCCACAACAGGCACCCGAGTGGTAAGGGGATAATCTGCTATCTCTGTGGATGCGTTGGTCAACCGGGAGAGAAGGGTTGATTTACCCACATTGGGAAGTCCAACCAGAAGTACCTGTCCCGCCCCCTCTTTCTTCACGTTGAACAGGTAGAAACCCCGCCCAGTGGGCCGTTTCTTCTGTGACTCTTCTCTCAGTTTTGAAAGTTTACTCCTCAATTGCCCCCGAAGTTTATCTGTACCCTTGTGTTTCGGAATAACGGACAACATGTCCTGGAGGGCCATGACTTTTTCGTGGGGGGACTTGGCCTGTCGAAGTCTCTCCTCGGCCGCTAGGTATTCAGGAGGCAGATTGGCTGGCATGATAACCTCCTTATTCAAGGGTGGAGGAACTATACTCCATCAGGGTATTCCAGGTCTCTTCAAGAATCTGGAGATGCCTCTTCTCTTCGTTTGCCAATCGCCGATAGAAGGCCTTTTCTTTCGGATCCGTCGCCTTGGACGCCAGACCAGAATAAAACCCGAAGCCTTTCTGCTCCAAGTCCATCGCGATCTTTACTGCCTGCACATCATTTGCCCGGTCAGTAACCATTTCGTCCATCGCCGACCGGGCCTCTTCGAAGATGTTTTTCTTGCCCTTCTCACCATAATCGAGTACGCCTGGCCATTGTCCAGTGTTTCTCAGGGAACGATCAATGGCCTCTATCCTCTCGATATGAACAAGCTCCTCATCGGCCAGAGACCTGAAGATAATCCTACCAAAATAGTCAGAGGTTTTCTCGGCCGCCTCGAGATAGAACCTTCTCCCGTCAGTTTCAAGTCTTACCGCCTCACGAAGCGCCGCTGTTCTCGAATCTCTTCCCCTGTCCACACCCACTTCCTTTTCTGACCGAATCTAGGGGCCTAGGGGTTCGCTGGCATGTTTCTCAAGGCCTCAACCATGCCCTTTACCCTTTCAGCTCGTTCCCCGGACGGTGCGATTTGAAGAAAATCCTCCCAGGCCCTGATGGCTCCCTCCCGGTCGTTCAGGTCGTGAAAAAGGACCACCCCCAAATTGTACCGGCTGTTTAAATGACTGGCATCTACCTGGGCCGCTTTCCGAAAGGCCTCGATGGCCTCTTGGGCCTTCCCTGTTCGCCTGTATGCGATCCCAAGATCGGTAAGCACGTTCGCATTTCTCGGATCCAGTGTTAGAGCCCTCGAATACGCTCCAATAGCCTCCTCATATGACTCCCTATCGAAATGCGCATTTCCGAGCTTTACCAGGATATCGGCCGTAGGAGGTTGCAGATCCAGAGCCTCTGTGTAGGCCTCAATCGCCTTATCGTACTGCCGGCTCCTGTAGAGCAGGTCTCCGAGACCGACCCTCGCATCTGGGTTTTGTGGGTCCTTCTGCACCAGTTCCTCGGCCATCTGGATCTCCTGGGAGAGATCCATCACAGGAATCCCGGATATCTCACTCTGCTGAGCAGGCGGCGTTTGTCGCGCTTCCTCCATGGAGGGGGTTTTCAGAAGTGCCACGACCGCCCCCACAATGAGTCCCAGAAAAAAAGCCCCCCCCACCAGAATGACAACCGTCTCTGTTTTCACCCCCCCGCCCGTGGCGGTCCCCTGTTGGGGTCCTTTTCTCTTTTCTCTCTCCCCTTTCCCTTCCCTTTCCATGAAAACCTCCAATCGCTCCAACGGTCATACATTGGTCGGATAAGTTCCCAGATAGTCCGACGAACCCAGGGCTTTGGTCGCTGCACCCATCAGAATCGGTTCGTACTCAGGTACTGAGCCGTAAACGCGGCAGATGGCAACTTTCGCCGGAATATACTTGAACAGTTCCTCCAGAGGCTCCCTAGAGACCTCTTTCGAAACCGGATCATAGATCAGAAGGGGGGAATCCTCGGAATGCAAAGGGTTGAGCGGCCTTGGGTCGTGATGGGCCATGTCCACGTGAAACTCCATCTCCCTGGCCTCCTCTGGAAGACCCTCACGAATCTTTTGCTCGACCTCCTCTTTTCGGATAAATCCAGCCCGACCGATCTCGATATCCTTGATGGTAAGGATCGTTTCGTAGGCGCTCCGCCACTTCAGCTTTCGAGTCAGAATGTCATCCCACTTTCGGGAGAGATCCCTCTTCTCTGGATCCCTGGACCTCCGCCACCTGCGAACCCCCTCGATGACGGACCAGTCCGTAAGATTACAGTACTGGTCGAGATTCTCAGCGGGATTGTAGGGAAAAAGCATATGAATCGTCCGGGGGAATATCTCTGTAAGCTGCAAATCGATCGATCTTGTGGTCCGGTGATAGTAGACGTTGGTGTAAAGGTAGAGACGGGCGTTGAGAAACATGTTGAGGGCCGAGGCCCCTCGTTTGTCCAGTGCCAGCCCCTCACGGTGGCACAGGGTGTAGTGAAGCATCCGTTTCCAATCCACAGGGCCCACGGCCACCCCGGTCATATAGGAATCCCTCAGAACATAGTCGATATTATCCACGGTAAAGATTCCACGGAATAGCTGTTGCAGATACCGCAGCCATAGAGGATAGTCCATGGCCAGAGGGCCATCAGGCTTTTTGATTAAGAACGCGACATGATCCGGGTCGAGTTGCTCCCCATCCTCTAGAATTCCATGGGGGCTCCGCCTGATCGCCTTGATCATCTCTGCCAGCGTCTCCACGATGGCCCTCTGACTCAGCGTCTCATGGGTAAGGCCAAATCCCCTCAGGATGTGTTCATCAAAGAAATGGCAAAAGGGCCCATGGCCCACGTCATGGAGCAGACCGGCAAGGCGCAACAGTTCCTCTATATAGAACCGGGAGGGGATCCCATCCTGAAACACCCGTTTTAGAAAGGGGTATAGATGCTGGGCGAACTCTCCTGCCACGTGCATGGTTCCGAGAGAATGCTGAAACCGGCTGTGTTCGGCTGAGGGAAAAACCCATCGGGCGCTCTGAAGCTGATAGATCCTCCGTAGCCTTTGAAGCCAGATCGTATCGATGAGGTCTCTCTCTGTGGCTCCTCCCGTCCCTTTCCATCGGTCGGTCATGAGGATGTACTGATAGATTGGATCTGCGATGAGACTGGTTCCTTCAAAAGGATCTTCCGAAGGAATCGTCATGATCCCGTCCTCTCTGGGTCCAACGTCGTTCGTATCACAGGCTTATCCCTTCTAGGGAATTTAAGCCTCAAGCCACAAAGAATCAACCCTAGACAGGCTGCGGCCCAAATTGGGGGTTCCAGAACCTCTACAATTGGCTGAAGTCCAAAGGGTTTTCTGATTCTCTCTCTCCTAGCTTCTGGAACAATGAAATGTTGGACGCCACCTTGGAGAAGAGAGTGGATTCGGGGAGACGAAAAGGACAGACAGGGGTATCGATGGCTTCAGAGCGTTTCCCTTCTCCAAAAATCCGGGCGCCAGCACATCCCCATTGGGCCAGGGGTCAGAGCGTCAGCCTGTGGCATTCGGCCTGATCTGTGATCCGGTCAACCAGGGATTTTATGTCCAGTTCTTTCTCCACCTCCCTCAATTCCCTGGGGGTAGACCGCGTGTACGGCTGCTTTGGCATCAGAAACGTGCAGCAATCATCATGGGGCTGAATGGAGATGACATAGGTATTTATCGCCCGGGCCAAATCGATGATCTCCCTCTTGTCCAATCCAATCAAGGGACGGATCACCGAAAGATCGACCGCATGATCCACGGTAGCCAGATTGGAGAGGGTCTGGGAAGAAACCTGACCCAGGCTGTCTCCCGTTACGAGGGCTCTCGCTTTTTCTCGACGGGCAATCGCTTCAGCAACCCGGAGCATGAAGCGCCGATAGAGGAGGATGCGATAGGGGGCCGGCGTGCTGGTAGCGATCTGTTTTTGTAACTCGGCAAAGGGCAGGAAATAGATTTTTGACGACTGACGGGAACGACTCAATTCTTGGGCAATCTCCATAACCTTGCGCTGGGAGGCTCGATTGGTAAAAGGGAAACTATGAAAATGGATGAAGATGACCCCACACCCCCTTTTCATCATCAGGTAAATCGCCACCGGGGAATCGATCCCACCCGAGATGAGCCCGACAACCCTTCCGCTCACCCCGACAGGCAAGCCGCCAGGCCCTGGCATTCTCTCGAAGAAAAAGAGGACCCGGTCATGGAGCCATTCCACGGAGATACGGAGGTCGGGATCGGTCAGGTCCACCCCCTTCCCGGTCTCTTCCTTGACAAAACCGCCCAGCTCCCTGTTGATTTCTGGGGAAGTGAGGGGAAACGTCTTATCGCTTCGCTTCGTGTCAATGGCAAAGGAGTCGTACCCTTTCCGGGGAAGCTGCTCCTTCAGCTGTTCTTTCAACACACCCAGATCGCAGGGGCTTTCGAATGTCCGGGCGAAGTATGAAATCCCGAAGACCCGTCCCATCCGCTCCGCCGCGAGGTCCCAAGGGCATCTCGCCTTCAGGCTTACCAAGAGTCTGCCGTAGAGCCTCTGTGTGTCCACCGGCCCGAGCTCCCCAAGGGCTTGCCTGATGTTTCTCATCAACCGCTGCTCAAAACGAGGCCTGTTTCTCCCCTTGAGAGCGATTTCATCATAGTGGACCAGGAGGTCGATCCGGTTTCGTTCCATCAGGACACACCCAGTTCAGGGAATTCTCTCTCATTATTGCCACATTTTGGTAAGCCTTGCAATGACTTCAGGATCCTCCAATCCTATTTCTGCAATTTAACGCAGCGGCGAATGATCTGGGAGGATTCCCTGTCAGCGAAAAATCTGGGGCTACCTCAGCCAGAAATCATTTGATTTTTAGAGATGCCTGCGGTTAGAATAGGAGCATCCCTTTTCGGGAAGACCTGGTAAAGCATGTCTGGTCCTATTCGAGAAAGGAGCCATTGATGAGAAAGGTCTTGCCATGGGCTTTTGCCGTCTCCATTCTCCTCGTCCATACCTCTGCCAGGGCCATGGGTGAGAAGAAATCCGTTCCCCCCCGGGAAGACAAGGTCACGTATGCTGAGATTGTCCCGGATCGCCCCCAGCTGAAACAGATGGTCCACGAAAATGGCTTCAACAGCCTGAGCGGCAAGGAGCAATGGGAACTGATCTCCATGGTCGACAGGTACACTTTTTTCCTCAATGAGGGAGAGTACTACGCCGGAGAGGATCCAATCCAGTCTATCCTCTATCTCAAAAAAGCTGAATCCGTCAGGGCAGCGATCAGGACCCGATTCGGACATGTTTTGAAAGAATGATCAGGCCCTTGCCCATCTCTGACCCATGAGGATCAGGTCGATCGATGAAAATTCTCTCAAATATCCTCCACAGGGTGTTTGATATCCAGCCCGATGAGACCAGGGCTTTCGGCTGGACGAGTGGATTGATGTTTCTCATCCTCTTCAGCGAAATCCTCTTTGCAAACTTCGCCGATACGGCCTTTATCAAGCGATTCGGGGTCGAGTACCTCCCGGAGATGTTTCTCATCGATGCGGTCATCGTCTTCTTTGCCATGGACCTCATTCGGGGATTGGTAGGAAAATACGCCGCTACGACCATTTTGACTCGAATCTTCGTGATCTTTGCCCTCACAGAGGTCCTCTGTCGCTTCTTGATCTTCCTCGACATTTCCCTGCTCTACCCGGCCATGTATATTCTGAGGCAGCAATTCAATGGCGTGATGCTCGTCATCTTCTGGAACATCTGCAACGACATCTTCGACACCCGTCAGTCCAAAAGACTCTTCTCCCTGATCACGGCGGGGGGGGTTCTCGGGCGCATTCTGGGAAGTCTATCGACCGGTGTTTTGGCCCAGGTGACGGGTCTTGACAATTTTCTTTTGATCTCTGCCGGGATGCTCCTTTTAGGGGCAGTGGCCAGCCGCCGGATCGGACAGCTCTTTCCTCCCCCGATTACCGCCTCGAGGACTGAGGTTTCAGACAAAAAGGGCTGGTCTTCGCCCATCGCCGGGATCAAAGAGATGACCCTTCTGGCCAAGGGATCTCTCCTTTTCGTGCTTCTCGCTGCTGTCAGGGTCCTGCCGAACATGGTGGGTCCCATGTTCGATTTCCAGTACAGCGTTATCCTCGATCGCAGCTTCGACTCAGAAGGGGGGCTGATTCAATTCTATGCGGCCATCAGGGGAGCCTTGAATGTTATCGCCTTTGTCGTTCTCATGTTTGTTGGGAAAGTCTACACCCGGGTCGGGATCCCCAATGCCTTACTCTTTCGTCCAGGGAACTACTTCCTCGTCTTTTCCCTCCTCCTGTTTCGATTTGACATTCTCATCGGGATCTATGCGAGGATAAGTATCAGCGTCCTCACAACGACCCTGCACAATCCTGCCAATAACATCATCATCAACCTTTTCCCAGATGAATTCAGGGCCAAAGTTCGTCCCATTCTCCAGGTCGCGGCACGGGCGGGAAGCCTCGTGGGATCCCTGATTCTGTTGGGGCTTAAGGGCTTCATCCATGCCAGATTCTTCTCCATCTTTGGCCTCTTTTTCGTGGGCACCTGGATCCTTGTAACCCTGCGGTTGAGAAGAAACTACTCCTCCTTTCTACTGGAAACCCTCTTGGAAAAACAGGTCGATCTCAGGGAGCTCGAAGAGGTGGATCTAAGCGTTCTGGTTCAGGATAAGAAGACGCTCAACCGGCTCCTCGAGGGGCTCCGCGAGGAGACGGGCTCTGCCGCCACGCTGTGCGCCCGTATTCTGTCCGAGGCCCAGTATCCCGAACTCGGTGACGCGATTCTCTCGGTTCTCCCGGAAAAGGACCTGCCCCTTCAGGTCGATCTTCTCGATCTGCTGGGACCTGAGAATGCCCGTCCTGTGGTGCCGGCCCTCGTTGAGATGGCCGACACAGCCCCTCGCAGCCTTCTGCCCCATCTGGTCAGGACGGTTGGACGACTCGCCCCCAGGGAGAATATCGACTTCCTCACTCGAACATGTGAGGTGGACGAGAAAGCCGTCCAGGCAGAGGCCCTCGTCGGACTCTATCACACCGGGATGGGCGAAAAGGGGTATCCCGTGCTTTCAGCTTGGTTGGAAAGCCGTGATCCCGAAGACCTTCTCCTGGCGATCACGACGGTGGCCAGAGCAGGGGAGGAAAAACTCGAGAAGCGCCTCTATGCCATTCTAGACAGGGAAACAGATCCGAGGATAAGGGCCCGAACCCTTGAGACCCTTGGCATTCTGAAGACGGCCGAAAGGAACGAGCGGATCATGCCATGGCTTCAAGACCCGAGTCACGAGGTGAGACGGGCAGCTGTCTCGGCGCTGGCTCTCGATGACGAAAAAGCCGTGGGACGGGCCGTTGAGATGCTTGGAGATGAATCGACCGATGTAAGGGCGGCGGCCTTCAAAAGAATCAGCGAGGTCGATAAGCGAGCTGTTCCCTCCCTTCTGAAGGCCCTCCATTCCCCCAAGAGGGTACTCAAGGACGGTATCCTTCGCCTCCTGGAGAGGCTTGAGGTCAAGGATGTCGAGTTTTCCGAATTCATCACCGGAGAAGTCCGCTCGGCCTACCAAAACATCTTTACAGCCCAGCAGCTCAAGGCCCTCGGAGAGACGCCTGCTCTCGGGCTCTTGATCCAGCATCTGGGAGACAAGAACGACGATTCGGTCTTTACCGTTTTTCGGATTCTGGAAGTCCAGGGCGGGGGCAGCCAGATGCGGACCATTTACCGGGGATTGAAGGCGGTGGCCAGGGAAAAGGCGAATGCCCTGGAGGCACTGGAAAGTACGCTCCACCCTGCCCTTTCCCGCGTCTTGGTTCCCCTTTTGGACGACATCCCCCCTGAAGAAAAGCTCAAGGTCGCCGTGAAACAGTTTGGTGTCGACGAGGACAGACCGTCCGGTCCATCAGCCGTCCTGGCCAGCCTTCTGGACAGTGACGATCCCATCACCCAGATGTGCGCCCTCTCGATCATTGGAGAGGGACAAATGTCGGATTTTTCAGACAAACTCGAAGCCTGTCAGGATCATCCAGACCCGGCCGTTCGGGAAACGGTGAGACAGGCCCTGGAAAGACTAGGAGTCATCGATCATACGGGAGGGGGAGAGCCCATGCTTTCAACCATGGACAAAATGATTCACCTCAAAAAGATCTATATCTTTTCCGACCTTCAGGTCAGAGAACTGGCTGCCATCAGTTCGGTTGCAGTGGAAAGGGACTACCCCAAGGACGAGGTTGTGGTCAGGGAAGATGAGCCCGGGGACACGATGTTTCTGATCGTTTCCGGAGAGGTTTCTGTGATTCGGAACCATGGAACCGAGCAGGAAACCCTCATCGCCACGATCAGTGAAGACGACTACTTTGGTGAGATGGCCCTCTTTGAAGACAAACCCAGATCGGCCACGGTCAAGACCAATACCGACGCGAAGCTCCTGGTTCTTGGAAAACTCGAATTCGAGGAGATCATGAGGGAGTTCCCTCAGATTTCCATCAACATCTGCAGCGTCTTCAGCCAGCGTATCCGGGACTTACAGAAAAAATTCCTGAGTTGATCGGGGAAGCAGTCAAGGAGGCCCCCGAGGCTTCGCGTCTCAGCTTCTATGAATCCCATGAAGCAATGCCATCGCGAGGGTTTTTGTCATGGCTACCACCCCTTCGCCCCTGAGTCCCATCTGACGGGCAGCCCTCCATTGTACTGTGAAGCGCTCCCAGAATTCTCTCCTTTTTTTTGCCGTCCCCGTGATGCTTGCCGGGTGTTTTCTCCTGATCACCAGGGGTTCGCTGATGTTGGCCATCCGATGATGCCTGGCAATCCGAACCCAGAGATCATAGTCCTGCCAGATGAGCCCCTCATTATACAGCCCCACCCTGTCCAGAGCGGACTTCCGAATCATCACCGAACTGTGGATGAAGGGGTTGTCGACTGTCATAAACCTCCGGATGGCGGCATCTTCTTGAGGCAGAGGGTAGAGCCTCTTTTGGCCTGTTCTCACATCGACTTTCACGCACCAGGTCCCCACAAGTCCAACCTCGGGATGGCCATCAAGAAAGCCGACTTCCCTTTCCAGTCTCTCGGGCAGTGAAATGTCATCGCCGTCCATGCGGGCGATATACGCTCCCGAGGCACGTCTGATGCCCTGATTGAGGGCAGACGACTGTCCCTGGTTGGCCTGATGACAAACCTTGAGGCGGGGATCCTGATACCCTCGCAGGATCGCTGGTGTTCGATCCACCGAACCGTCGTCAACGATGACAAACTCGAAATCCTGGAAGGTCTGTCGGAGAATGCTGTCTATCGCCTCGGCGACATAACGCTCCTCGTTATAGACGGACATGACCACGCTGACCCGGGGCATGATTCATCCCTTTGGAAGGTGACTCGTATCGTTCAGTCGACAGATCCTCGATCGATCCTTCTCGATCTCCGCAATGCTTATCCCTGCAAGATCCTGGCTCAGATTCCGAAAATGCCGGGGTTTCATTCCCAGAACACCGCAGAGAATCATCAGGTTTACAAAGTAGTGCCCCACAAGGGCGACTGTCTCCCTCATGTGCCTGGCCTTAATCCGATCCAGACAGCCTCTGACCCTCAGCGCTAGGCTGTTCAATGACTCCTGCCCGTAGAGGTCAGGGGTATTGAAGCCCTCAGGCCCCCCTGAAGCCCCCCATTCCGGGTACGCCCGGAGGGCTTCCTCTCGTACCATTCCCTCGAGATTTCCACGGCCCCGTTCCTGGAGGTCCGGATCAAGGATCAGGGGACACCTTTGATCGTTGGAAATCATTCTGCCCGTCTCTACGGCTCTCCTGAGAGGGCTACAGTAAACCGCCTGGAGCCTCTCTCTCTGCAAGGCTTGAACAATAGCATGCGCCTGGATACGCCCCCATTCGCTCAGTCCGATATCCGATCTTCCGAGAATACGGCCCTCTCGGTTCCACCCCGTCTCTCCATGTCGGACCAGGATCAATCGCAT
>CAYGBW010000108.1:0-13790 GCA_964348185.1 uncultured Thermodesulfobacteriota bacterium
TCAAAATCTTCACCCTGTTGAGTGGTGCCTCGCACTGGGGCGTAGGCCTTAATACTCCAAAGGTTAGCCCTATTGAGTGTCATCAAGAGGGTTACTCCACAGGGCAAGAATGTCAAATCTCAATGCTTGAATATCAAAACTTTGAAATCTCTTGAAGAATCATATGCTTAGGTAGCTTGGCCAACCGCCAACTCAACAGCTCAGCCGACTATTTATCCCTATTTGTCATTTGAACTTTGACATTCATTTGAACTTTGAGCTTTGTCATTTGTCATTCTAGCCGTTCCGTTGTGCTTATTAACTTTGAGCGATTACACGATGAGTTTCTGAGGAAACTCCTCGGAGGTGTAGCTTGACCTTAGACTGCTTGATAAAAAACGGGGCTGTATTTCTCGTTGAGGATTTCCAAAAGATGAATCTCGGAATGAGGAAGGGGCAGATTGCCTGGATGGGTTTGGATCAACCTCCTGCCCGGGAAGTTTATGAGGCGGAAGGTCTGGTGATTCTGCCCGGCATCATCGATGCTCACGTTCACGCCAGGGAACCTGGAAGTCCGGACAAGGAGGACTATGATTCTGTCTCCAGGGCAGCAGCCAGTTCAGGGGTAACCACGATGATCTCTATGCCCAATACCGTTCCCCCATTGGATCGTGAGGACAACCTATGGATCGCACTAGGCTGTGCCCGGGAAAAGTCGCTCGTGGATTTTGCATTTCAAGGCAGTGGAAAATCGAGTCGAGAGAACATAAGGAGGTTGAAGGATTTAGGGGTGGTATCCTTTGAACTGTTCTTGGCCGACGCCCCGGAATCCATGTTAATCAAGGATGATGCCGAACTGTACGCTTCCCTTGAGGAGATTTCAAAAGCAGATGTCCTGGCTGGAGCATATGGACAGAATGGAGACTTGATATCTCTGCGAGAAGAAAGAATGAAGAAGAGAAAACGAAAAGACCTCAGTTCTTTTCATGAGGCCCGCCCCCCAGTGGCAGAGGAGTTGGGAACCGCCCGGGTCCTGGCCCTTGCCACTCTATTGGGGCTAGATGTGGTATTGCGGCAGGTCACCTGCAGAAGAACCCTGGACCTAGTCTCCTATTACCGGACTCAGTATGATACTCACGTCCGGGTGGAATGTAATCCCCACCACCTGTTTTTGACACAGGAAATAGCCCAGGGCAAGGGTCCTTGGGCCAAAGTCGCCCCTCCCTTGAGGCAGGATGAGGACCGAAAGGCACTATGGGAGGGAATTCGAAAGGGGAGAATTGATTTTGTCAGTTCAGATCATGCCCCCCATACCCCCCAGGAGAAGAGGGATGGGGAGGCAGATATCTGGAAAGCCCCTTCAGGCATGCCGGGGATTGAAACCCTTCTCCCGATGATGTTGCAGGCCGTGGGCGACGGATTAATATCCATGGCCAGACTGGTCGAATTGCTGTGTTTCAACCCAGCCCGGATATTCAGACTCTTCCCAAGGAAAGGGCAGATTATGGTGGGGGCGGATGCCGATCTGGTTCTGCTGAATTTGAGAGAACAGTGGTCTCTCTCCTCGAATAATCTTTACACCAAGGCCGGTTACACCCCCTTTGAGGGACAGAAGATTCCTGGCAAGATCGTGGCTACCTTCGTCCGGGGAAAGCCAGTATGGGAGCGGGGCATGTTTAGGGCCCAGCCGGGTTGGGGGCGTATGATCGGCCGCCAATTCCCCTGAGATATCGAGTCCCTCCCATCCGTATATTCTGAATAACCCCCATTCAGCAATAGGAAATTCTTCCCATTCTCGGGTCTTTCCTTGAACCTCCCAGGGTCATTCTGCTATGGTTTATTTAATTCAGGTCCTTCCCTGTCTGGGCTGAATTCGGAGAAAAGGAGGAAAAGATGGGAAAGCTTGTCCATACGTCGAGGATTGCCATTACCCGGGTCGAGGGCCCGGTACGCAAAGGGGTCATCGAAGGATTCAAGGAACCCGTATTCTATGGGGTCCACGGAGGAATCAAAAGATTCTACGGGGTCGAACCGAAAGCGGAACATCCAGCAACCCTTGACCACATCATCGGGGGGGTAGGGGGGTGAATGATGGGAACCTTGGCCAGTTTTTTGGCCAAGCAGCATATTCCCACCCTCGAGGATCACTACAGGGCCCATGTGGAGGGGGATATTGAAGAGGTCGACGGGGTCCTCAAGATTACCCGGATACGGGTCCACTACAACCTCGAGGTTCCTCCGGGGAAGGCCGAAGCCGCCCGCCAGGCTTTTGAGCAGTATCTCCCGCACTGCGCCGGCGCTCAGAGTGTCATCGGTTGCATCCATATCGAGCACGACGCAGAGATTGAAGAGGTGAAGAGATAGGGGTCTGAGTCATTCCTCTCTGATTGAAGGGGCACGGACCCAAGGATTTCGTCCTATTGTCATTTTTCGTTCGTCCATGGCCATTTGACTTTTTCGACAAAACCGACTTTAATAGTCTCAATATATCTTTGGCTTCCCCTCGAAGCCAGGTATGCCAGCCCACCAACCGGGATGCGTCGCTTTAGAGTCGGTCGCAGAGGAAGACGCAGGGGTTCCAGTTGCGCTTTCTCAACTCCCAAATTGTTCATGACGTGCAGCTGTGATGAGGCAAGAGAAAGCTCTCCTGTTCAGAGCCCCCTATGAGAGATAAAGACAAAACAAAAAGGCAACTCCTCGTGGACCTGCAGGATCTGCGAGACCGTTTGGCGCAGTTGGAAGGGTTGGAGGTCCGGCGAAAGCAGGCCGAGGAGGCGCTGAGGGAGAGCGAGGCGAAGTTCCGGTTAATATCAGAACAGTCGATTCTCGGGATTGCAATTCTTCAAAATGGTTATGTAAGGTACGCCAACCAGGCTGTTGAAGAGATCCTTGAGTACACGATGGATGAAATGCTTCGTTGGGAACCCGATGAGTTTGCCAAGGCCATCCATCCTGATGACCGATCCTTCGCCATGGAACAAGCCCAGAAGAAACAGCGTGGAGAACGCGATGTCGTTGTGAATTACTCCTATCGAATCATAACCAAGGACGGAAAACCGAAGTGGATCGATCAGTATTCCAAAACGGTTTTCTACGAAGGGAAATACGCTGATCTCGTGACGGTTATTGACGTCACAGAGCGTAAGCGAGCAGAGGAGAATCTCCAGGAAAGTCAGAAAAGGTTCAAGGCGCAATATCAAGGTATACCGATACCCACTTACACCTGGCAGAAGTTCGGTGAAGATTTCGTGTTGGTCGATGTCAACAACGCCGGCAGAGCATTGACACAGGGCGGAATCGATGACTATATGGGAAGGACCGCTACCCAAATGTATCGAGAGAACCGCCCGGATATACTGGAAGATCTATGGCGGTGCTTTACCGACAAAGTCGTCATCAAGCGGGAAATGTCCTATCGATTTCAGACAACGGGCGAAGAGAAACGGTTGGCCGCGACCTATGCATTTGTGCCTCCCGATTTGATCATGGTTCACACCGAGGATATCACGGACCGCAGCCGGTTGGAAGAGCAACTCCTCTGGTCACAAAGGATGGAAAGCATCGGTCGTCTCGCAGGGGGCGTGGCTCACGATTTCAACAACTTGCTGACTTCGATCGCCGGCTATGCGGAGTTGGGGATGAATCGGGTGGACCCGGATGATCGCCTGTACAGAGACCTTCAAGAGATTCTACGGGCCACGGACAGGGCTTCCCAACTCACCCGCCAACTCCTGGCCTTCTCCCGCCGTGAGATAACGGAGCCGAAGGTCATCAACCTCAATGAAGTGCTCCTCGACACGAATAAGATGTTTCTCCGGCTCATCGGCGAAGATATTGAGCTAGTGATTGTGCCGGCGGAAGGCCTTGGTTGCGTCAAGGTGGACCCGGGTCAGATCGAGCAGGTCCTTGTCAACCTCCTTGTCAACGCCCGGGACGCCATGACCAACGGGGGAAAACTCACCATCGAGACGGCCAGCGTCACCCTCGATGCGGACTATTCGGCTCGGCATGTGGGGGTGAGCCCTGGCGAGTATATCATGCTGGCCGTTAGCGACACCGGGGTCGGAATGGCCGAAGAGATCAAGGCCCACCTGTTTGAGCCCTTCTTCACGACCAAGGAGGTGGGAAGAGGGACGGGTCTTGGGCTTGCAACCTGTTATGGGATCGTCAAACAGAGCGGTGGGAACATCTGGGTGTACAGCGAGCCCGGCGTGGGAACGACCTTTAAGATCTACCTCCCCCGGGTCGAGGAAGACGGCGAGCATCTGCCCAAGCTCGATGCGTCGAAGGAGCTCCCCCGGGGAAGGGAGACCGTCCTCCTGGTTGAGGATGAGCCGTCAGTCCGACGCGTGACGGCCCTGATGCTTCGGGAGCAGGGCTATACGGTTTTTGAGGCAGCAACGGGAGCGGAAGCCATCCAAGTGGCAATGGACCATAAGGGAAAGGAGATTCATCTCCTCCTGACCGACGTGGTTATGCCTCAGATGAGTGGCAGGGAGTTGGCTGACCGGCTCAGGGGCGACCGTCCGGACATGAAAGTGCTCTTTTTCTCAGGCTATACAGACAATGTCATTGTCCACCATGGCCTGCTGGATTCCGGCATAACGTTTCTCCAAAAGCCCTTTTTGCCCGCTACCTTGGCAAACAAGGTGCGTGACTTGTTGGGCCGGTGAGCGCGGGTTTGGTGTCTTCTGGGCCTGATCAGAAATCGATAGCTTGGCGTGGAAGGGTTGCCCAGGGAGTGTTGGAGAATGGAAGTGTGGCTTCGCTCGGGCGGGGATTCTTTACAAATCGAGAGGCTCAATGGAAAAGGGATGCATCTTCTGTGAGATTCTGAGAGGGGAGAGGCCGGCTGTTTTTCTCTATCAGGGCGATTCGGTCGTCGTTTTCAAGGATATTCATCCCCACGCCCCGGTTCATCTCCTCATTGTACCGAGAAGACATATCAGAAGTGTCAATGACTTAACCGAACAGGATGGAGATCTCATTGCTGAGATGATTCTAAGGGCCAGGGAGATGGCGAGAGAATCTTTGATTTCTGAATCAGGGTACAAATTGCTCTTCAATGTCGAACGGGGTGGAGGACAAATCATCTTTCATCTCCATCTCCATTTGCTAGGGGGGTGGTGATGGGCAGGCAGTGAGACCCTGACTCGGCCATTGCCGACCCCCGGGTCGATTCTCAGTAAATCGTTTGGGCTCAATCCAGAGAGAGGGGAATGTCAGTCAGTTCCCTATCGGTATACTCCCGGCGGAATGAGAGCCTGAGGAAGATTTCAGAACCAGGGCTTGGGAGAGAGGGTAGGGAACAGAAGCAAAACCATGTTAGACATAAAATACATCAGGCAAAATCCTGAGGCTGTAAAGGCCAACTGCCGGAACCGGAACATTCAGGCCGACGTGGACCGAGTACTGGAGCTGGACAACCAGAGGAGGGACCTTCAATTCTCGACGGACAACCTCCGGAGGAGGGTGAAAGAGCTATCCGATGTCATCCCCCGGGAAAAGGACCCGGGCCGGAGGGAAGGTCTGGTGGCCGAGGCAAAAAGGTTGAAGGAGACGGTCGCGGGAAACGAGAAAAAGCTCACCGAGGTCCTCGAGGTCTTCCGTGAGGCGCTCTCCACGATTCCGAATATGACCCATCGGGACGCCCCCATTGGAGGCTCCGAGGAGGAGAACCGAGAGATCAGGCGGGTGGGAGACCTTCCCGATTTCGGCTTTGAGCCCAAGAATCATGTGGAGCTGGGGGAGAGGCTCGATCTGATCGATTTTGAGGGGGGCACCCGTGTCGCCGGCCAGAAGTTCTACTACCTTAAGAACGAGGCGGTTCTATTGGAGTATGCCCTGATCCGCTATGCCGTCGATACGCTCCTCAAAGAGGGGTTTACCCTTTACACCACTCCTGACCTTGCCCGGAGCGAAATCCTCGATGGTATCGGATTCAACCCGAGGGGCGAGGAGACCCAGGTCTACTCCGTTGCCAATTCCAACCTCTGCCTCATCGGGACCGCAGAAATCACCCTCGGAGGGCTATACGCCAATCAGATCATTTCAGAGGATGCCCTCCCCATAAGACTCTTGGGGATTTCTCATTGTTTTCGGACCGAGGCCGGCGCACCGGGACGGGCAGCCAAGGGGTTGTACCGTGTCCACCAGTTCACCAAGGTCGAGATGTTCGCCTTCACCCTGCCGGACGAGTCGGATGCCATGCACGAGTCATTTGTGGGATACGAGGAAGCGATCTTTCGTGGCCTCGGGATCCCCTATCGGGTCGTGGATGTCTGCACCGGAGACCTCGGCGGCCCAGCCTACCGAAAGTATGACCTGGAGGCCTGGATGCCTGGGCGAGGCGACCACGGGGCGTGGGGAGAGGTCACGAGCACATCGAACTGCACCGACTATCAAGCCCGCCGCCTGAAAATCCGGTACAAATCGAAAAAGACGGGAAAGAACGTGTTTGTCCACATGCTGAACGGGACAGCGGTCGCTGTGAGCCGCGCCCTGATCGCGATTATGGAGAACTTCCAGCAGGCTGACGGTTCTATTGTGGTCCCCCACGTGCTCGGAAAATACACCGGATTCGACAGAATAGGGCCTGCGAAACCTACCTCACCTAAGCGTCCTCTAAGCATTTCCGTTGAAGAATCTTAGGCATTTGCCAAGCGCCGAGAAGGGGAGAATGTCGCCGAGCACATGCCGCTTCCCCACATTGGGTTGAAGGCTCGGCCTTTCAGGCCTTGAGGCTGGGGGTGGCGAGCTCCTGGCCTCAAACCTCGAGCGAAACGACAGGGGAGGGGTCCTCAAACCTCAGCCCCCGGCTTCAAGGACTACTGCCGCTCGCTGAGGGGCGTATAAGTACAGGACTCGGGGCCGCAGTATTTGCCAATGTAGTCGGCCGTGGGACGGTAAAGCATCGGCTTGGGCTGGGCTTCTGCGTATTTCTCCTCAATAATATGGGCACCCCATCCGGATATCCTGGAGATGGCAAAAACCGGGGTAAAGAGATCCCGATCCATCCCCATCATGTGATACACAGAGGCGCTGTAGAGATCGACGTTAGGGTAGATGTCCTGTCCCTTCCTCTTTGCAAACTCCTCCCTTGTCACCTCTTCGATCAGGTGGGTCATTTCATACCATTTGGAGTTCCCGAAACGCTTCCCGAGCCGCTCTGACATGGGACGAAGGACGAGGGTTCTCGGGTCATCGGTTTTGTAGACCGCATGGCCCATCCCCATCACCCGTTTACCCTCATCCAAACGGCGGACGACCCAGGGGCGAACGTTCTCCACCTCCCCGATCTCCAAAAGCGTCTCCATCACCTGGGCATTGGCCCCCCCATGGAGTTCTCCTGAAAGGGCACCCAAGGCAGCCGCAACAGAGGCGTATATATGGGCCCGCGTGGAGGCCACTTCCCTGGCGGCAAAGGTTGAGGCGTTGAAGGTATGATCGGCGTGCAAGACCAGGCAGACATCAAAATCTCTGGCAGTTTCCGAATCAGGAACTTCCCCTTTGAGGAGATAGAGGAAATTGGCGGCGTGCGCCAGCGAGGGCTCAGGCTTGACGGGTCTGAGACCCTTACGGATCCGATCCCACGCCGCGACGATCGTGGGGAATTTGGCAATGAGTCGCTCGGCCTTGGCCACATCGACTTCCTTCCCTTCCACTCTGGCCTGGGGGTCGTGATCTGCCAACATGGCAGCAGAGGATTGGAGAACGTCCATGGGATGGGCAGATCTCGGTCTTCCCTCTAGGGAACGGACAAGGGATTCGGGGATCTCCCTTTCCCTTGTGAGAGACTCCTTGAACCCGTCGAGTTGGCGTTGGTTGGGAAGGTCTCCAAAGATTAAGAGATAAGCGATTTCCTCAAAGGTGGAATAGCGAGCCAGATCCAGGATGTTGAAGCCCCGGTAGATCAGTACGCCCCGATCCCCATCAATGGCGCTGATTCGGGTATCTGCTACAGGAATACCCCTCAGTCCGATGTTCTTGGTCTCTGATATTGTCCTCTCCATCGTCGTTACCCCCTCCCTTATATGATAGAAAAGACCGGGACTGGAATTCAATCCATCAGGGGACTGTTTTCGTCATCGTGCTTCACGGGTCCACGATCTCTAGACCTGGGGAATGAGAGGCCAGATGGGTATCACGATGATCTTTGGGCCTTCTCCAGGATTCCTCTGATATAGGGGAGAAGGTAGACCTTTTCCGTATTGAAACAGGAGAGCCCTTGCGCCAGGATTTCGATTTGGCCTTCCACAGTTTCGGATCGGTCCATGAAGATCTTATACGTGCCCTTCACCTTGCACAGGCCGCCCCTCACCCGAAAATCTTCGTCCCCCAGTTTTTCATGGACGATATCTACGCCGAGCTTCTCGGCAAGTTCTTCAAGATAGTCCAGGACCTCTCTTGACTGCATATCGATCCGCCATCTGCTCGAGTTCCGTGGGCCCCAGCTTCAGGGGGCCCGGGCACGTGATCCTGAGATTGGGTCACACGGGTTCCAGGATGATGGTCACCGTGCCGTCTGTCAGAATATGAGGGGTTGCCTGCAAGGCCATGCCCACCTGAAGATTCTCGGGAGCCACATTGGGAATCCAGCCCATGATCCTGAGTCCGTCCTCAACCTCAAGGAGGCCAATGGGGCAGGGTCGGAATGTGATCGATGAGAAAGGCATGAGGGGCTTCGAGGCAAAATGCTCAGGGGGCACATAGATCAGGGTGAATGTGGCAAGCCTTCCTCGACCCTTAATGGGAATCCAGTCCATATCACTGGCCATACACCGGGGACAGTCAGCCCGGGGAGGATAGAAGTCTGCCGTACAGACTCTGCATCGGGTCGCCATGATCCTGCCAGACGCCAGTTCCTGAACGAAGCGTCCAACCTTGGTCTGATTGATGTGCAAGGAAAAATCCCTGAACTCCATCTAATCCCTCCTGAATATGTGGACCGCCACAATCTGCCCGCTTCCGCCCACATTATGGGTCATGCCGATCGTCGCATTCCTCACCTGACTCTCCCCCGCCTCCCCCCTGAGTTGTTTCGTAATTGACACAGCCATCGAGACCCCTGTGGCACCGATGGGATGCCCCTTGGATTTCAGCCCGCCGTCCAGATTAACGGGAATCCGCCCACCCAGATGGGTCGCCCCCTCTTCGATGAGTTTCCACCCATCCCCTTCCTCACAGAATCCGAGATCCTCATAGGCCACGATTTCCGCGATCGTGAAACAGTCGTGAACGGTAGCCACATCAACGTCAGGAGGTCCAATCCCTGCCATCTTATAGGCCTTCTCGGCAGCGATTTGCGTTGCCCGGAGACCGGTTAGGGTCTCTCTTTCTCCAATGGCCATGGTGTCCGTGGCCAATCCCAGGCCCGTGATCCAAACGGGTTTCGATGTTATCTCTCGAGCCTTCTCCTCTGAGGCCAGGAGAATGGAAGCGGAGCCATCGGTAATCAGGCTGCAATCGAAGAGTTTCAAGGGATGGGCAACCACAAAAGAGGAAAGGGCCTTCTCCAGGGTCACCTCCTTCTGCATATGAGCCAGGGGGTTGAGTCTCCCATAATGGTGGTTCTTGACCGCCACCATAGCCAAATGCTTTTCTGTGGTGCCAAATTCAGCCATGTGGGCCTGGGCGAGCATCGCGTAGTACCCGGGAAAGGTCATGCCAAAGGGATATTCCCATGTAGCGTCACCGCCTCGGCCCATAATGTCGGTGGCAACACTCGTCGGGACTTCCGTCATTTTCTCGACCCCCACCACCAACACCAAATCGGACAGACCCGAAGCCACGGTCATCCAGCCGGTCCGGATGGCCATACTGCCGCTGGCACAGGCTCCTTCGACCCGAAAGTTGGGCTTAGGGGTAAAGCCTATATAGTCATGAACCTGGGCAGAAGGTTGAAGGGAAAAGGCAAACTCATCTCCTGCGACGCTTGTTACCATGGCGTCCACATCATCAAGGGTGATCTTGGCGTCGTCGACACAGGCCTTGACGGATTCGAAGGCCAGTTCTCGGAGGGACGCATCCGATCGAACCCCGAACTTGCTGTGACCCGTCCCCACAACGGCAACCTTTCTCATTTCCCTCTTCCAGCAATTAGTTTTTTCGGAAAAGTGTTTTCGCCACAAGGGGTGGCTTCGAGATGGGTAGACCAAATCGACCGGTGGTGACTAAATCCGAAGCACGAAATCCGAAATGCGAAACAATCTCAAAATCATAATCTCGAATGTTCCAAACCGAATTTTGCGTTTCTGTCATTTGATATTAGAGTTTGTTTCGGATTTCGATATTCGGATTTCGAATTTATCAAACCCGACTGCACGGGCTCGAAAGCACTCTATAAGAGTATAACTCTAACCGCCCTGTTTCGCCATCTCCTCTTCCCGCAGGGCCTTTCTCAATACCTTGCCGATCATCGTCTTCGGGAGTTCCTGTCGAAACTCAACGACCGTGGGGACCTTATACTTGGCCAGATTGTCTCGGCAGAATGCAATGATCTCCTCCTCTGTGGCGGTCTCGCCTTCTTTGAGAACCACGTAGGCTTTCACCGTCTCCCCTCGATAGGGATCTGGGATTCCAACGGCCACGCCATCCTTGATCTTCGGGTGTGTAAACAGCACCTCGTCGATGTCTCTTGGGTATACGTTGTACCCCCCGGTAATGATCATGTCTTTTTTCCGATCCACAATGTAGAAGTAGCCCTCTTCGTCCATCTTCCCCATGTCGCCGGTGTATAACCACCCCTCCTTGAGGCACTTTTCGGTCTCTTCGGGGTTGTTCCAGTATCCCTTCATGACCTGGGGGCCCTTTATGCGGAGCTCGCCGATTTCCCCAGCAGGCAGGGACCCCTCTCCCGTCTCCGGGCTGGCAATCTGGCAGTCTGTGTCCGGGAAAGGCAGGCCGATGCTCCCGATCTTTCTCTTTCCGAACAGGGGGTTGGCATGGGTTACGGGAGAAGTCTCGGTGAGTCCGTATCCTTCGACCAGTTTGCCGCCCGTGATTCTCTCGAAGTCCTCGCATACCTCAACGGGCAGAGGCGCAGCCCCGCTGATGCAAAACTTGACCGAGGTAAGGTCGAATTTACCCACATCGGGGAAATTAATAATGGCCTGGTAGATCGCTGGAACTCCCATAAAGACCGTGGGTTTGATTCTCTCGATGCCTTTGAGAAAACCGTGGAGTTTGTCTCGTTCGAAACGGGGTAGAATGAACATGATGGCCCCAAGGTATATGGGAAGGTTCAGACATGTGGTCATTCCATAGGAATGAAAGAAGGGGAGCACTGAGAGAAAGGTTTCCTTCCCCCGCTCTACCTTGGGAAACCAGAGACTACACTGGATCGTGTTACAGACCAGATTCCTGTGGGACAGCATACACCCCTTTGAAATCCCCGTGGTTCCACCGGTATATAGCAGGAGGGCCACCTCATCCTGGTCGAGTGTCACGGTTGGGGGGGAAGGGGGATGACTGGCGAGTAGGTCTTTGAAAAAGAGAATCCCCTCCCCTTTTTCAAACTTCGAAGGTGAAGGTTTTTTAAGGGGGTAGAGCACATTCTTCGGGAAGGGGAGATACTCTTTAATGCTGGTGTAAATGATCCGTTTGAGAGACGTTTCGGATTTGATGTTTCTAATCTTATTTGGGAGATCGAGCACATCAGGCACGATCACGGTTTCAGCCCCTGAGTCGGCCAGCTGGAATTGTATCTCCTTTTCGCTGTTGAGGGGGTTCACCTGGACAAAGATGGCTCCCGTTTTCATGACACCGTAGTAAGAGATGACAAACTGCGGGCAGTTCGGAAGGATACAGGCGACCCGATCCCCCGTTTTGACGCCCATGGCGCTCACGGCTGTGGCAAAGCG
This sequence comes from uncultured Thermodesulfobacteriota bacterium, assembly GCA_964348185.1. Classification (GTDB taxonomy): domain Bacteria; phylum Desulfobacterota; class BSN033; order WVXP01; family WVXP01; genus CAYGBW01. The sequence continues at coordinate 11,841 of CAYGBW010000108.1, forward strand.
CTTGACCCGTTCGTCCAGTTGCCGGTAGGTCATTTTTTTCCCGAGAAAGATAATGGCGGTTCGGTCTGGGAAGCGCTGGGTCGTCTCCTCTAGAAGCCGATGCAGGGGAACCTCGGGATAGGTAGAGGTTTTGGGGACGCCCTCTTCATAGTGATCGTACCAGGGGTTTTCCATGGTTTCCTCCTCTCTGAACTCCTTGGCCCGTATCTGTTCTGTCACGGGATGAAGTTATGAGTCCCGTCGCATCGTGGTAAAACACCTTATCCCCAGTCTATGCCTTCATGGGGAAATGTCAAGAACCCGATTCCAATCCTCCAAATGACGTCGTCTGGGCGTGGATTCTCTGCTCTTTCTGAGTCCCCGGTCGCCATCTCTGGTTTGCCAAAGGGTTTCGGCCTCTTCGTTCTCATGGCGACCGCCGAGCCCTGACGACTGGCCTCTGACCTCTGACTCTCGGCGCCTGACGCCAGGATATGGGCGACTAGACGCCCCGGATCTAAACCTGTTATACTGAGCCTCGACGCAAACGATCCCTCCGCTCGCAAGTGAAAAGGATAGATCGGGAGTGGAGCCTCGCCCATTTAAGACGAAGAAGGGAAAAGAGGTTTCGATCTGCCTTTTTTCGGAAAAGGTGGCTGAGAGGCTTTTCGTTTTCTATGACGAGTTTCAGCCTAAAGAGAGGTACCTGGGGCTTCCTCATCGTTTGGACCCCGTCCGAAAGCAGTGGGTGGAGACCCTCGTCCAGGGGAATCTTAACCTTCTTGCCATGGACCGAGGTCGAGTGATCGGCCACGCAGCCGCCATACCCATTCCCCCCTCTTCAATGGCCGAACTCCTCGTTTTCGTTCATCAGGATTTTCAGAATCAGGGCATCGGGACCGAGCTTATCAGATTGGTGGCAGAATGCGCAGCTGAGATAGGGACGAAGTCGCTGTGGCTAACGGTTTCGACCTCCAATTCCATCGCCGTCCATGTCTACCAGAAGTGTGGGTTTACATTCGTCGGCCCGATGGACTCTGAACGGGAAATGATCCTAGACCTTGGATCGTTACGGGGCTTGTGATCGGAATCCTCTACGAGACAACTTATGAAACCACGTCCTCAGAGCGAGGCAATCCTCCGAAGCCTTGGCGTCCGTCCTCGTCCGACGCCAAAGGCTATGGCCGACGGTTTCCGCAGTAGCCTGCTACAGAGGATGAGAAGGAGGGTGCTGGCTTCGGCGAGTTCCCCTCTCCTAAAAAAAACGAAAGATGCCCCCCGCGGGAACGCGGGAAGCTTCACTTTACCCGGGGGCTCCCCCGTTTCGATGCCTCAGGACCCTTTCCCGGCTACCCTGCTGAAATTCCATCCTAGATAAAGGCCTCGGAGAGTGTCTTGAAAACATCCAGGGTCGCCCTCATCACATCTCTTTCCGTGATGATCCCCTGTATCTTCCCCTCATCGGTCACCAGAAGCCTTCTGATCTTTTTGTCTGCCATCAGATCTGCTGCCTCTCCAATGGCCGCGCTTGCGTCGATCGTGACCAGGGGACTGGTCATGATTTCTCCAGCTTTCATGCCGGCACACTCAATCTTGGCACAGCATTTCCTCAAGACATCCCGTTCCGTCAGAATGCCTATCATTTCGCCCCCGGTGGTTACCACCACAGAACCAATATTCTTTTCCACCATGAGGTTCATTGCCTCGTTAACACTGGCGGTGCTCTCAACGGAAACAATGTCCTCTGTCATGATGTTTCTAACCGCATAGGTCAATCTCATTGTAAGCCTCCCCTCTATATTCACCAACTCCGCGGCCGGCCAGAAGCCGGCGCCTCAGGTGAAGCATACGGATCTCTGTCAATCCAAATGCTATGGCCTGATTAGATCCTAACCCGTTTTCTGATTTTTATAAAGGAGAAAGGGGTCTCTTTTGCATTCTATACGCGAAAGGACCCTACATCCTGGCCTC
>CAYGBW010000109.1:0-30361 GCA_964348185.1 uncultured Thermodesulfobacteriota bacterium
ATGAAGTCGTTTCTTGAGTTCTCTTATATGTCTGCCACGGTTCACGATGTATGCAATCCGAAACCCTGGGATGCCAAAGGCCTTGCTGAATCCAAAAACCGTCAGGGTTCTTTCAAACAGATCAGGGCTCAGCGATGCAAGACTCACATGGCTACCCTCAAAAACCATGTCCTCGTAGAGCTCGTCCACAAACACGAACAGGTCATTTTCCTGGGCAATTCGCCCAATCGCCTCGAGTTCCTCCCGGCATAGGACCCTTCCTGTTGGATTGTGAGGATTGCAGACCATCAGGAGCCGGGTTCGCGGCGTGATCCGACCCTTGAGATCATCCACGTCCAAGGTGGGGGTTTGGGAAAACCTCAGAGGGTTGTAGACGATTACCCCCTGGGCGTTTTCCACATTTTCCATGAAGGGTGGATAGACAGGAGCCGGACAGATCACGGCCTCATCGCCGGGCTTCAACGCATAGTAGCAGGCCAAAAAAATGGCAAACATCGTTCCTGGGATCATATGGACGTCATCAGGGGTTGCTGGGATCCCATTAACCCGGTTGATTTTTTCACAGACAACCTCGAGGACGTCTGGATCTCCGCCATAAGCCCCATAGGGGGTACGATCTTCTTCAAGGGCCCTGAGGACACCCTCCTTGATCTCCCGGGGGGTCCGAAAATCAATGTCTGCCACGGAAAGGGGGATGGTATCCTCCGCCCAGGGGCCCCATTTCAGGGCGGCTCGTTTTCGGAGAAATCCCTCATCTATCCTCTCGAAATCAATCATCTCCATTGCCTCAAAACCGACAGTCTTCAGCTCTCAAATATCGGCGATCAGCTGCCACCATCAAAACTTGGACCCCTGATTAATGAGAATAATGAGCGGATTTCGATTTTTGCGACAGGCGCAAAAACCGCAAGACCAAAGGACAAGGAAACCTCATAATTCGAAATTCCTTGTTCGATATTCGATTCACGATTAGATCGGATTAGCCTCTCAAATTAGCACATGTGCCCCCGACGGCTGGGGGCCTGGTCTGAGACCTATGTCAGATCCCCCGCCACGATCCTTATCGAGTCATCTCTCCCCCTCTGGAGGATGAGCGCCCCATCACTGTCCAGCCCTTCGGCCACCCCCCTGTACACCTTGCCAAAGGATCTCACCTCCAGAGATTTGCCCCGGATCCGCGCAAGAGATTCCCACCTCTCGATGATCGGGGGGGCTCCCTGGAGCAAGAAGGTATCATACCAGACTTCAAGACGCTCGAGAAGGCATCGGGTGAATTCGACCCGCGAGACCCTGCGGCCCAACGCTCTCATGACGGATGTTGCCGTTTCACGGAGTTCTTGAGGAAAGCTCCCCTCATCCATATTGAGATTCACCCCAAAACCGAGAATAACAAAATCGACTCGATCAGGCTGCGATTTCACCTCGTTGAGGAGCCCTGCCAGCTTTTTCCCCCCGACCAGAATGTCATTGGGCCATTTAATCTCTCCCTTCAAGGAAAAGCTTTTCTCGAGGGACTCAGCGGTCGAAATGGCTCCCACGTAAGTCAACAGGGGGGCCTGCCTCGGGGAAATCGGCGGCCTCAGAATGAGGGAAAGGTATAGGTTCTTGCCCCCAGGGGAGACCCATGAACGACTCAACCGGCCCCGGCCCCGGATTTGGGATTCGGCAATCAGAACGACCCCTTCCGGGGCTCCGTCCAGGGCCATCTTGCAGGCGAGATCGTTGGTCGAAGTCACTTCATCAAAGGTGTGGACATCGCTGGCCATCCTGCGAGTCTTCAAATCCCGACGGATTTCCCAGGGGGACAGAAGATCTGGCTTTTGGGTCAACACATAGCCGGAATGGGGTTTAGCGCTGATTCTGTACCCTTCCCCTCGCAGGGCCTGAATGCGTTTCCATATGGCAGCTCTGGACAGACCAAACCACCGACTCAGGTCCTCTCCTGACACATATCCCTGTTCCTGCTCAAGGGCATTGAGAATAGCCTGATTGATGGAAGAGTCTAGTGTCTTCATTCGACGCTCGTGGTATTTTCCCAAACCAGGAGTCAGAATAAACCCGGAAAAAAGGTGTTAGTCGGGAAGCCAGTCGGTATCCTTCTCTGTTTCAAAAACCCTCACGAGGTATATATGGTGTTATCAATTGTTGCGCATGGCTTTTTTGTTTGATGGAGGATGGGCGTAGGGGCGGGCTTTACGCCCGCCCGTCTTGGCGAACCAAGCAAGCTTTTCGGGCGGGGATAACCCCCCCTACGAAACAAAAACCATCATCCCTTAGCCTATAGACAAATGCGTATATCGTTGATTACAGATGGACCGAAAGAACGGACAGAGCAGCCTTTTGCCAAACAAATCGGCTCTCGAAAGGCTCTTGTTCTCTCTTTTTTTCATTCTGACTTCTGACTCCTGCCCTTTCAGTTCTGACTCCTGACTCCTGATTCATCATTTTCCCGGCCCTTTGTCGTACCGAGAAAACTGCATGGAAAACGTCCCTCGACCCTGACTCAGCGATCTGAGATCTGTGGAATAGCCGAACATCTGGGGCAAAGGACAGAAGGCCTGAACGTGAACGACCTTTCCCTTTGGGGTAATCCCCTCTACCGTGCACTGCCTAGACTTCAGGTCTCCGAGAACCTCGCCCATGAACTCCTCAGGAACCACAACAGTAACCGCCATGAGGGGTTCGAGAAGCACCGGTTGTGCCTTTTCACAACCCTCTCTCAGTGCGTTGGAACCTGCAATCTTCAATGCAACAGGGGAGGGATCGTCGAGATCGAAATTCACCCTCACAAGTTCCGCTTTGATGTCTACGAGGGGAAATCCCATGATGGGCCCCACGGTAGCGGCATCCCTTATGCCTTCCTCAATGGCATCGTAGGTCTCTCCGGGCAATTCTTCCCGTGGAAGACGCGAGGCAAAGTCAATTCCCCCACCCCGCTCATGGGGTGAGATCCTTAGGGTCACCTCCCCGAAAAGGCGGGTTTCATCGACCTCACGGAGGAACCTTCCGGTCTGTTCCACCGCTCTCTCGATGGTCTCTCGGTAGACCACCTGGGGGCGGCCCACATTGACCAAAAGGTTGTATTCGGTTTGCAATCGATTGACCAACACATCGAGATGGAGTTCTCCCATTCCAGAAATGATCGTTTGACCCGTGTCCTCGTCAAGCTTTACGACAAAGGTCGGATCCTCTTCAGCCAGTTTTTCAAGGCTCAGGGTGAGCCTGTCCTGATCTTGATTGATCCGGGGTTCAACCGCCACGGACATCACCGGTTTGTAGAAATCGATCGGTTCGAGGAGAATGGGTGCCGCCTCGTCACAAAGGGTATCGCCCGTTGTGGTTCCCTTTAGCCCCATCATGGCAACAATATCTCCGGTGGACGCCTCATCGATTCTTTCACGATGGTTCGCATGCATCCGAAAGACCCTCGAGATCCTTTCCTTTCGATCCAGCCGAGGGTTGTCTGCTTCGCTCCCGACCTCGATCCTGCCCGAATAGACCCGCACGTAGACCATTTTTCTTCCCTGTTCGATCATCACCTTGAAGGCCAGGGCAGAAAAGGGCTCCTTGTCATCAGGCAGCCGGGTCTCCAGCTCACCCGTCTTTGGGTTTTGCCCTGTGATCGCTGGAATCTCCACCGGAGAGGGGAGATAGTTAGTCACCCCATCAAGGAGGGGTTGAATGCCTTTGTTTTTGAGGGCTGAACCGCAGAAAACCGGTACCACCTTCATGGCAATCGTGGCCTTCCGAATCGCCAAGAGTATCTCTGATTCGGCTATGGGCTCCCCCTCCAGGTACTTCTCGGTTAGTGCGTCATCCGTTTCTGCCACGGCCTCGACCAAGCGGGCGCGATACGCTTCTGCCTCTGCCCGATAGGCCTCTGGAATGTCGATCTCACTGAAGGAGGCTCCGAGGGTCTCTTCATGCCAAACGACCGCCTTCAACCGGATCAGATCGATGATGCCCTGGAATCTGTCTTCTGTGCCGAGAGGCAGATTAATCGGCAAGGGTTTGGTACCGAGCCGGTCGACCATCATTTGGACTGTGCCGTGGAAATCCGCGCCAACTCGATCCATCTTGTTGATAAATGCGACCTTGGGAACGCCATACTTATCTGCCTGATGCCAAACCGTCTCCGACTGGGGTTCTACGCCTCCCACGGCGCAAAAGACAACCACAACTCCGTCGAGGATTCTCAAGGCCCTTTCCACCTCGATCGTAAAATCCACATGACCCGGTGTGTCGATGATATGAATATCGTGTCCCTTCCATGTACAAGTCGTCACCGCAGAGGTAATTGTGATGCCCCGCTCCTGTTCCAGCCGCATCCAATCCATCACGGTATCACCGTCATGAACTTCCCCCATCCGATGGGTCCGCCCCGTGTAGTAGAGGACCCTTTCGGTGACCGTGGTTTTGCCCGCATCGATATGGGCCACAAACCCAATATTCCTGGTCTTTTCGAGTCTTTTTCTCGATACCATGGCTAATGGGTAACAGGATCTCCCGACGTGTCGGCCACCCAGGAGAACTCAGTGCACGTTATCATCAGGATGATCTCACGGCGACGCCGTTAGCGCGATCAAATTGAACGAGGGGAAACATCCCCCTCCCATGCCTGGTGAGATGCGTCATCGCAATCTGGACGAGATTACGACGGAAACGCTGGAAAACCCTGACTGTCTTGCGGCATATTAAAGAGTTCTCCTGAAAAAGTCAAGCCAGCCAATGAATAGCCAGGAAGAAAAGGGATTCACCGACAACCCAAAATCCTTTCTTTTTGCCCTTCATGATCGTCCCTGCCTCATATACGGCTCGTCCGTCGGTCTGATCTGTCTTGCATTTTTCGATTCAATCTGGTAAGGTCTTTTATCATCTGCCATTTATTCTTTGTCTTCCTTATGGGACGGAAAACGGGAGAAACACTTGTCATATCGTGATGTTACCTGCCTCCTGTGCTTTATTCTGGTGGTTACCCAGGTTGTCTCAGCAGGCTGTTCCCATCTGGAGAGAATGAGTCTGCCCATATCCCATCGAGTGGATCCTAGGGTCCGGGACAAGGAAACCGTCCGAATTGACGACCAGGTTTACGTGAGGGTCCCAAACCCAGAGGCCCAGACAGGGGGAAACCAAGAGCGATACCGCTATGTTTCGCTCCAGGAGTATCTTGCCAATCCCAAGTCTTTTGACACGGTGGTCACGGAGCCTCCCATCCGCGAGCAGGACGAATGGAGACCTGTGGAATTGGAGACAGCCGCGCCTCCCCCAGCTCAAGAATCGGATAGTGCCGGCCAATTGGAAGTCTCCCTCCATTTTAAGAAGCGGCTCATGTTGGTTCCTTTCAAAGACCTGACAGGCGCGTCTTACAAGGAGCTTGCCGACATGGTGATGAGGGGCCTGGTCTCAGAGATCCAGGCCGCATCCGATCAGGTTATCCTCTTCGATGCTGACATCCTGGAAACCAACCCCAAAGGGAGAGAACTCGGTTCCGAATCCTTTGATTCCCCAAACCTGGCAAGGTTGGCGAGTGAGTTATACAATATTCATGCCATTGTTGTTGGAACCATTAACCACGTTTTCACTTCCTCAACGGATAGCAAGGTCAGGGGAACAGACAAGACTTCGTATGCCATTGCTGAGGTCAGTGCTCAGCTGATCGATACGGCCTCGGGCAGGGTTCGCCGCCAGTGGCAAAAGAGAAATCCAACTCTCGATTCCGAAGGAAAGGGAGATTTTTCTGGGGAGAAGGCTCGATTGAAGGCTATTGATCTGATCGCCTCTGAACTCAGCCAGGACATCATTGAGGAATTGAAGAGGCTCGCGTGGTACACCACCATCGCCAGTCTTGATGGGAACCGAGTCTATATCAGTGCGGGAAAACTCTCGGGTGTTCGGGTCGGAGACGTTTTTTCTGTCTATCCTGCAACCTACCCGGGCGATTCGAAAGGAGAAATCCGGATAGCAGGGCTTTTTGGGGTTGATGCCTCTGTGGCAGACATCACAAGGGGCAAGGGCTTCCAGGTTAAGGATCTGGTTAGGCCCATTTTTCAGTGACCATTCTAGTCCAACGACAGAAAGGGGAGAGACCTAAAACCGTAGACTCAAAAAAGGGGAGTTCAGACAATGTTTGAGATTGGGGACAAGGCTGTTTATCCTGGACATGGGGTTGGCGTCATCGAGAAAATCGAGACTAGAGAAATCTCCGGAAGCAACAAGTGCTTTTACGTCCTGAGAATCTTGGATAACGGAATGACCATCATGATCCCTACGGACCACACGAAAATGGTCGGACTTAGAGAAATCATCCCTGAATTTCAGGTTCCCAAGGTCTTTGAGATTCTCAAAGAGAAGGATGTTTCCTTTGACAATCAAACCTGGAACCGTAGATATCGGGAGTACATGGAAAAAATAAACACCGGTTCGATCTTTGAGATTGCCGAGGTCTTGAGGGACCTCCATATGCTAAAAAGTGAGAAGGAGCTTTCGTTTGGTGAGCGTAAGATTCTTGACACGGCAAGGAATCTTCTCGTGACTGAAATCGCCATCGCCAAGCGGGCCAAGGAAAAGGAAGTTGTTCAAGAGCTTCGAACAATTCTAGGACATTAATCGATCGCCATCGGAATACTACGCCTCCATACTTTTTGCGAGTACGCCAGAAACCCATTCAGGTCCTCCCCTAGGCCAGCCACATCTCTCCAATCAGAAAGGGCCTCGAGGGCGAAAATGTTCCCCTGGCTGCGCCAAATGAGCCATGGATCACCTTCACCCCTGGCCCTAAAGGAGACAATATGGGATCTCTAATACTCTGGATCGTTCTGATTCTCGCCTGCTCTCTGGGAGGATACTGGGCCACCTATGAACTGACCGCCTCAAAAACCTTCGGCCTATGGGGGATTTTCGGTGGAGCCGTCTTGGCCATTCTGACCATTCTCTTTGTGGAAAACGCAAAAAAAACCCCGCTGAGAAAAATCTGTGGAGCAGTGATCGGCCTCCTAGTCGGACTGGCATTTGGAGGCGTTCTTTCGAGTGCCGTCCCTCTTTTCCTTAAATCTGGCAGTATCGCAATCAGCGGAGTGATTTATTCAATCCTGGGTTACGTGGGCCTAAAAGTGGGCCTGAAAAAGGGGGAGGAGTTTAACCTCCAAAGTCTAACCTTCTCGAAAGGCGAGGAAAGGGAGTCCTTCAAGATTCTCGACACCAGTGTCATTATCGACGGGCGGGTGGCCGACATTTGCGAGACGGGGTTCATTGAGGGGGTGCTCATTATCCCCCAGTTTGTCCTTCACGAGCTCCAGCACATTGCGGATTCTCCTGACTCGGTGAAGAGGACCCGCGGCAAACGGGGACTGGAGATTCTTCACCGGATGCAAAAATCGGTGGACATTGAGGTGAGGATCAACGAGCAGGATTTCCCTCGAATCAGAGAAGTCGACGCGAAGCTGGTTGAGTTGGCCAAAACAATCGGTGGTACCATCTTTACCAATGATGCAAACCTCAACAAGGTCGCAGAACTCCAGGGAATTAGTGTTCTCAACATCAATGCATTGGCCAACGCACTGAAGCCCATCGTCTTACCTGGAGAAGAGATAAGTGGCTATGTGATCAAAGAGGGAAAGGAACCGGGCCAGGGTGTTGCATATCTTGACGATGGAACCATGGTGGTGATCGAAAATGGCAGGAGATTCATGGGCCGGTCCCTTGATGTGGTTGTGACGAGTGTGCTCCAAACCACAGCAGGTCGTATGATCTTCGCCAAAGTCAAGGAGGAAGGGCCTGGCACCCAAGGTGTGTCTTTCCAGAACCGTCAGGAATGGCAACGAGGGTAGCCGTGCAGAGATCTGAAAGAAGAGCCGCCGCACTGATCGTGGCAGCCGGTGAGGGGCGTCGCCTGGGGACCCCTCGAACAAAGGCCTTTATGCCTCTGAACGATATCCCCGTTCTCGCATACGCCATTCAGCCCTTCGAGGTCTGCAATCGAATTCAACAGCTCTATCTGGTCCTTCGAAATCAAGACCTCGATTCATGGCACCGAGAGATTCTCGAGAGGTTTTCTTTCAAGAAGACGAGACCTCCGGTGACTGGAGGCTTGAGGCGGCAAGACTCGGTCCGTTTGGGGCTTGAATCAATCGGAGAAGACGTCGACATCGTCCTCATCCATGATGGGGCTCGCCCTTTTGTCGATACCTCCATGGTGGAGCGACTGCTCGATACATTGGCAGAAGACCAGGCCGCTGTGGTAGCCGTCCCCGCCAAAGAGACCGTGAAGGTCGTCTCCCCCCAAGGCCGTATTCTCGAAACGCCGGCCCGAGACACGCTCTGGCACATCCAGACACCCCAGGGCTTTGATTATCGCATCATCCTTGAGGCCCATCGCAAGGCCGTGGCGGATGGCGTTGTTGCTACGGATGATTCGACCCTCGTTGAACGGCTGGGTGTTCCCGTGACGGTTGTGCAAGGCTCTTACGAAAACATAAAGATCACGACACCTGAAGATCTGGTCATTGCTCGGGCCCTCCTCGAGAATCGAGGGCGACCTCTATTCGAATCCTGAGAGACGCCAATGAGAATCGGTTGGGGTTACGACATCCACCCCTTGAGGGAGGGCAGGAAACTCGTGCTGGGGGGGGTAGACGTGCCCTGCCAGAGGGGACTACAGGGGCACTCCGATGCTGATGTTCTGATTCACGCCATCTGTGATGCCATTCTCGGGGCCACGGGGCAGGGAGACCTGGGGCGTTTGTTCCCGGACACCGATCCGCGGTTCGAAGGCATCGAAAGTGGGGTTCTTCTCGATGAAGTCACCCTTCAGGCCCGAGGGAAGGGCTATGAGATCGTCAATGTGGACGCTACGATCATAGCGCAAACCCCGAGATTGGCTGAGTACATCCCCGCGATGGAGAAAAAACTGGCGGAACGCCTCGGGATCAAAGAGGGGCAAATCAACGTGAAGGCTGCCTCCCCTGAAGGAATTGGAGCCATCGGCCGTGAAGAGGCCATCGCGGCCCATAGTGTTATCCTGATGGAAGAGCGAAAAAGGACCGAACATAGGCATGACAAATGACAAAGCACAAAGTTCCAATGAATGTCAAAGCTCAAATGACAAATCCATGACAGATACAACAAGTAATTCGCTGAGCTGTTGGGTTGCCGATTGGACAAGCTACCTAGCCATATGATTCTTCAAGGGATTTCATAGTTTTCACGTTTGGGCATTGGGATTTGATTTGACATTTGGATTTTGACATTTCAAATCTCTTCCCCGTTCAGTTAAGATTGCCGATTGTCTCAGAATGATTAGGCAAATGGCTTACGGGAAGCTGTTCGGAGCATGGAATGCCCCTGCGCATTTACAATTCTCTTGCTCAGAAGAAAGAGGATTTTGAGCCCCTTCACCCGGGCGAGGTCCGAATGTACGTTTGTGGGGTCACCGTTTACGACGGTTGCCACATCGGCCACGGCCGGGCCGCCGTCGTCTTCGATGTCATCTATCGCTACCTGAAGTTTCGGGGTTACCAGGTCCACTATGTCCGAAATATCACCGACATCGATGACAAGATCATCAACAGGGCCAATGAGGAGGGGGTTTCGGCTTCTCTGATTGCGGAGCGCTATACGGGAGAGTTCTACGAGGACATGAAACGCCTCGGCGTCGCCACCCCCACCCATGAGCCCAAGGCCACCGAGCATATATCTGATATCATCGCGATGATTCAAAAACTCCTGGATCAAGGATACGCCTACCAGGTTAACGGCAAGGTATTCTTCTCTGTTTCAAGATTCGGGGCCTACAGCAGGCTCTCCCATAAACGGGTGGAAGAACTCGTGGCTGGCACGCGCTTTGAACCGGATAAGGACAAGCGGGATGCGCCGGACTTCGCCCTCTGGAAGCCTGCCAAGCCCGGAGAACCCTCTTGGCCTAGTCCCTGGGGCAAGGGGAGACCGGGATGGCATATCGAGTGTTCAGCCATGAGCACCAAGTATCTCGGCGAGGCGTTCGACATTCATGGAGGGGGCAGAGACCTCATCTTCCCCCATCACGAAAACGAAATTGCCCAGTCTGAGGCGGCCACGGGCAAGACCTTTGCCCGCTTTTTTGTCCACAATGGCTTCGTGACCCATGAGGGGGTCAAGATGGCCAAGTCTCTGGGTAATGTCATATCCATTCGGGAAGTCGTCGAAGAAACGGAACGAGAGACGGTCCGCCTCTTGCTCCTCTCCCATCACTACCGAAGCCCTGTCGACTTCTCTCACAAGGCTCTAATGGAGGCCGCCGAAAACATGGAGCGATTTTACGTGCTCCTAAGGGAGATCGGAAACCGGCTAAAATCCTCCCCTCCTTCGGAGACCCCCATTGAAATGATGGTGGAGAAAACCCCTTCAGAAGAAAAAACCCGCCTGGAGCCCCTCCTCAATTTTCTCCACCGGTTCGAGCAGGCCATGGATGATGACTTTAATACCGCACTGGCAATCGGTCATTTCCACGATATGGCCCGAGTTCTCAACCAAATCCTTCGCCATCCGACAGGTGATCCGGCCCTTGACGCGTCTCTTCTCGCATTCGGCAGAGATTGCCTGAGGACACAGGGAGCAGTTCTTGGATTGTTTCAGTTCGAACCCGAAGCCTACCTGGACCGAAAGAAGGAGGCAAGGCTGGAGAGGGCTTCTCTCGACGAAAGGGAAATCACCCGCCTCCTTCAGGAAAGAGAGATGGCCCGAAAGGCGAAGAACTGGAAGCGCGCCGACGAAATTCGTGAGGCCCTGGCCTCGCATGACATCCTTCTCGAAGACGCCCCTGATGGGACTCGGTGGAGGATAAGATAAGGGGGGAATCGATTGACCGACTATCGTGTGATCATCGTAGGAGCAGGACCGGCGGGCATTTTTGCTGCCCTGACCCTGAAAGGGGCGGGTCTCCCAGGAATCTTGGTCGTTGAGCAGGGGGAGGACATCGAACACCGCAGACGGGTAACGGGGAGAGACATCCTTTGCGGTTGGGGTGGAGCCGGGGCCTTTAGTGACGGAAAACTCACCCTGGCGCCAGAGATCGGAGGATTCCTGGGGGAATTCGTCCCTAGAGAGGACCTCAGGGGTCTCTTGATCGAGGCGGACAGGATTTACCTCCAGAATGGAGCCCCCAGGAAAACCTATGGTTCACCTTCCGAACAGACAGAAGCCCTGACCTACAAAGCCAGAATGGCAGGAATGGATTTTATCCCGACGGAGATACGCCATGTGGGGACGGAAAATTGGGCCAGGATCCTCAAGAAAATGCGGGAAGATGTGGGAGAGGGGGTTACGATAAGGACGAAAAGCCGGGTGGAGCACCTCTGGGTCGAGGAAGGCAGGGTTCGAGGGGTGAGGCTGAAAGGGGGGCGAAGCCTGACCGCCGACTGGGTCATTGTGGCTCCTGGACGTACAGGGGCCGATTGGGTGAGGCAGGAAGCCAGGCGAGTCGGCCTGTCTTCCATTGCCAACCCCGTTGATATCGGCGTTCGGGTTGAAACCCCGGCGGCTATCTTAAAAGGACTGACCGATGCGGCCTACGAGTCCAAGCTAGTCTATTACGCGAAAACCTTTGATGACAAGGTGCGAACCTTCTGCATGAACCCCTATGGAGAGGTCGTCACCGAGGAGAGCAACGACATCATCACGGTCAACGGTCACAGCTATGCCACCCAAAAAACAGAGAACACCAATTTCGCCATCCTGGTTTCAAGCACCTTTACAAAGCCCTTTGACGATCCTATTACCTACGGGGGGGTTATCGCCAAGCTGGCCAATCTCCTCGGAAAAGGCGTCATCATTCAACGGTTGGGCGATCTCATGGAGGGCAGAAGATCCACACCGGAGCGGATTTCCAGATGTATCACCCGGCCAACCCTCCCTTCGGCCACGCCAGGAGACCTGAGTTTCGTCCTTCCCTATCGCTATCTCAAAGATATTATGGAAATGCTCGAAGCCCTCGATGGGATTGCGCCGGGCGTCTTCTCCCGTCACACCCTTCTCTACGGCGTTGAGGTCAAGTTCTATTCCAACCGAATCAAGCTTTCTCCCGGTCTTGAATCTGAGGTGAAAAACCTCTTTTTCATCGGTGATGGAGCCGGGATCACCCGTGGGCTTCTTCAGGCCTCAGCCAGCGGCATTCTGGCAGCCCGGGAGGTGCTCAAACGAGTATAGCCGTCAGTCGATAGCCACAGCACCAGGGGTAGTTTGATTGCGAGGCTGAAACAGTCGGAATCTATTTGAGATATGCTTTTGTCTCTCGCAGAGCCCACAGAGCCACAGAGTCTTTTAAGCTGAATTGCTGAGAGGGCAATTCAGCTTAAACTGCCATCCCGCTCACGCGGGAACTGGGCACGCACTGGATGGTGGAGTTTCCTATGGAGCTCAATCAACTCTCCTCTCAGATCATTAGGGCTGAGATCACTGTGCATAAAGAACTCGGGCCTGGGTTATTGGAGTCCGTTTATCAATCTTGCATGACAATTGAACTGAAGAACATGGGAATAAAAGTCCAATCTGAAGCAGTTCTGCCGATTTTTTATCGTGGGCAGAAGATAAGCGGGGAAGGGTTTCGATTAGATCTGTTGGTTGAAGATAGAATTATCGTGGAGTTAAAGTCAGTCGATCGACTGGAATCAGTGCATAAGAAGCAGCTGTTAACTTATCTCCGGCTGGCGAATAAGCCGCTTGGCCTGCTGATAAACTTCAATGAGTCTTTGATTAGAGACGGAATTACTAGGATTATCAATGCCCCGGAAGGGGCTGAGAATTTGGCCTGATTTTTCCCCTCAAAAAATCAGGCCAAGAAACCTATCTCTGCGTCTCTGTGAGCTCGAGCGACCCTGAGCAGGGCCGAAGGGGAGCGGGCGAGAGATACCATTACTCGGACTGCTAGAATTGTTAGCCACCCTGCATGGCGGAGCCTGGACGATCAGCGTAACTAGACATAAGAGGTACTAATTGTCGTTCAGTACATGAAGTCGATTCTGATTCCTGACTATTCGTGGTTTCAAACCATGAGGGAATTCAAACTCGTCAGCTCCTTCAAACCTACCGGTGATCAGCCTCAGGCCATTGAGAAGCTGAGCTGTGCCCTGGCGGAGGGGTCCAGAGACCAGGTTCTTCTGGGGGTTACGGGTTCTGGGAAGACCTTCACCATGGCCAATGTGGTGGAGAGGGTTCAGAGGCCCACTCTCGTCATCTCCCACAACAAAACCCTTGCCGCTCAACTCTATCAAGAATTCAGGGAACTCTTCCCGGAAAATGCCGTCGAGTATTTTGTCAGTTACTACGACTACTACCAGCCCGAGGCCTATATCCCCAGCACGGACCTCTACATCGAGAAGGACACATCCATCAATGACGAAATAGACAAGATGCGCCATTCGGCTACTCGTTCCCTCCTCGAACGGGACGATGTGATCATTGTGGCCAGTGTCTCGTGCATCTATGGGCTGGGCTCACCGGAGGCCTATCATGGGCTGCTGCTCTATCTGGAAAAGGGAGACCGGATCTCGAGGGAGCAGATCCTTTCGAGACTCGTGGAAATACAGTATGAGAGAAACGAATTCGATTTCCACCGGGGCACCTTTCGGGTTCGTGGCGACGTGATCGAGGTCTTCCCGGCCCACGAGGAAAAGCTCGCCGTCCGGATCGAGCTCTTTGGCGACCTTGTGGACACGATATCCGAAATCGACCCTCTCAGGGGTCGGGTCGTCCAGAGACTCGACAGGATTGCGATCTACCCCGGCAGTCACTATGTGACTACCCTGGAGAGGCGAGAGAAAGCCATTGAAAACATCCGTCTCGAACTGGAGGAACGCCTCGCCTGGCTCCATCAACACAATCGCCTTGTCGAGGCCCAGAGACTGGAACAGAGGACGCGATTCGACCTTGAGATGCTCGAGGAGATCGGCTACTGTCAGGGAATCGAAAACTACTCGCGCCATCTCACCGGTCGACAGCCTGGAGAGCCCCCCCCAACCCTGCTCGACTATTTTCCGAAACGCTTTCTCCTTTTCATCGATGAGAGCCACGTGACGATTCCCCAACTCAACGGGATGTACTGGGGTGACCGATCGAGGAAAGAGACCCTGGTTGACTATGGTTTTCGTCTCCCCTCTGCCCTCGACAATCGACCCCTCAGTTTCGAAGAATTCGAGTCCCGTGTGAATCAGGCAGTATACGTCTCAGCCACCCCTGCGCCGTATGAAATGGCCAAAAGCGAGGGCCGGGTGGTGGAGCAGATTATTCGCCCCACTGGGCTGATGGACCCTGAAATTCACGTCAAGGCGGCCTCAAGTCAGGTCGATGACCTGCTGGAAGAAATCCGCAAGCGGGTGGATCAGGGAGACCGTGTTCTCATCACCACGCTGACCAAACGGATGGCCGAAGACCTGACCGATTATTATGCGGATATCGGCCTCCGAGTTCGATACCTCCACTCAGAAATCGACACCATTGAACGGTGGGAAATCATCCGGGACCTGAGACTGGGGAAATTTGATATCCTCATCGGTATCAATCTTTTGAGAGAGGGGCTGGACATCCCGGAGGTCTCCCTTGTGGCTATCTTGGACGCGGACAAGGAGGGATTTCTCAGATCTGAGACATCCCTAATCCAGACCTGCGGTCGGGCGGCAAGGAACGTCGAGGGCACCGTCATCCTCTACGCCGACCGGATCACGGCCTCCATGCGGAAGGCCATCGACGAAACAGAACGGAGAAGGCGGGCACAGTCCGAATACAACCGGACCCATGGCATCACCCCCCAGACCATCCAGAAATCCATCCAGGACGGTCTGACCTCGATTTTCGAGGCAGACTACTTCACCGTTCCCGTCGTGGCGGAACCGGCAGGCGAGTATGTGCCCCTCGATACCATTCCAAAAAACATCGAAAAACTGAAAAAGGAAATGAGGGAAGCGGCAGAGAAACTCGAATTTGAGAGGGCAGCCGAACTGCGCGACCGGATCCTGGCCCTTGAGCACCAGGAACTCAAGGCGAGGTGAGGCCGCAGGTCATCACTCGGTCTTGCCCAAAAAGGGGCCACCCTCTATCCTTTTCCCTTCATCCCAGATCTCCTCTCACCCGGTCAGAGACAGTATCAGACTCATCCCACCCAAACCCCAGCAGTAATAGGCAAACCGGTAGAATTTCCCCCTTCGGATGATGCCCATCAGGAACCTGAGTGATGCATAGCCCGATAGAAAAGCCACCAGGGTCCCTATGAGAACAACGGTGAGGGGAATCCCTTCCCCCCCTTGGGGAGAGGTCAACTGGAGTACCAAGGCCAGGACTGTGGCCGGGATCATCAACAGGAAAGAGAATCTCGCGGCAAACTCCCGTTCAAGCCCACGAAAAAGGCTGGTGGAGACCGTCGCACCCGATCGGGAAATCCCTGGAATCACGGCAATGCCCTGAGCGACACCCACCCAGACGGCATCCCAGACGCCCATGTCCGCGGCGCGCCTTTCAGAGTTTTTCCAGTAGAAGGTCGACCAGAGTATGGTCCCTGTCACGAGGAGGCCCCCCCCCACAACGGCAGACGAGGTAAAAAGCAATTCCACCCGATCCGCAAGGGCCAGGCCAATCAGACCGGTCGGGACGGTTGCGACACCGATCCAGATGGCCAAGGGGCCATGAGGCTGTCGGTGGATCAGGGGGTATGACTCTCCTCGGATTCGGCCCTTGAGCCAGTCGAAGAGGGTTCTGAAAATCGCCGCAATATCCCCCCAGAACACCAGGATGACGGCCATTAGGGTACCCCCATGGAGTGCGATATTGAAGAGGACATGGGGTTCTCGCAAACCCAAGAGTCGCTGAGACAGGACCAAATGCCCGGAGCTGCTGATGGGAAGAAACTCGGTAATTCCCTGGATAATTCCGAGGGCAATCGATTCCAAAAGGGTAATAGCTCCCTCCTTCCCGGCGCTCAGCCCAAAACTCCATGGTTCAGAGATTTTGACCACCAAGTGAAACGCCTCGATGCCTGTCAGCACGACCGTCGTGACGATAGCCCCAGCCATGAGAACCCCAATGAAGTTGGCAACGATAAACTTCCGGTAACCCACTCCGAGCAGATAGGCCCCGAGAGCTCCAGAGTAAGACCCGGTTCCCGGCAGAGGAATTCCGATAAACAGGGCAACCCCCATCTCCCCGTATCTGTCGACGGATTTCTGGATCCTCCGCTGGGTTTTGGTAACGGTCCGCTGATAGACTCGGTTCAACCATTCGAACCTCAGCAACAGATTCACAACCCTGTCAAGGAACAGATAGACCAGAGGGCCCAGGATGATGTTGGTGGCCAGGCAAACAAGCACGACGCCCCACCACGGCATTTTGGCCTCCAGAATGCCAAAGGGTATACTCGCCCGCAGCTCCAGGGTCGGAATGAGTGTGATCAGAATTAGAATCAAGACTGTTTTCATCGCTTCTGAAGTCGGGACGGAAAGCTTCGATAAGGTAACCAAAATACCTCAGCCATGCAAGCCTTTCGCCAAAACCAAGGGAGACTGTTCCCCTCAGATCAACGATTTCAGCCGCTCCCTGGAGTTGAGAAAAACGGCCAGCCCCTGGGCTATTTCTGCACCCGTTCTTTGCCGTAGTAGCCCCTTTCCGAACATGGCAGGGGAGGATGGGGGCGGATTTTGTCCCTCTGAGGGAAAGGGTCTTGCGGTTCTTCTCGACCAATCCGACTCGATGGACGAAAATTGGAAGGAAAAGACTAATCTTAGGCCACTTCGTTGCCGATAATGAAGATGGCCCCTTCGAGCGTCTTTTCGAGGACGAATGGCCGCAAGGGGCCTAACCTTTATTTGGCATTGATATTGCAAAATTAACCACATACTCATATCCAACCCGGCTTGGATCCGATGGAAGAGCCACAAGTCCACCTTCTCGACTATCTGAGAGTCGTTATCAGACGAAAGTGGCTGATCCTCGCCCTCACGCTGATCGCCCTGGCCCTAGGGGCCTTTCGTGTCTACCGGGCCGTCCCTGTCTACCAGGCTGTCTGTACGATTCGCATCGGCGACAGAATCAACACGGTCATCCGTTCGGGACAGGTCTTCCAGTACACCGACTACTGGTCCTCGGAAAAGAATATCAACACCCATCTCAGCATCATGATGAGTGAACCGGTGCTCCAAAAGGTCGTCGATTCTGTGAACCGCGAGACCGATTCCCACCCGCCCCTTAACCCGGCGAATCTAAGGAGTGCTCTCAAGGTCGAATCCGTGAAGGACACCAACCTGATACACGTGAAAGCGATCCACACCGATCCCCATCTGGCCCAGATCTTTGCCAACACGGTGGCAACAGCCTATCGGGACTTCACCATCGAGAAGCGGCTCGAGTCTTCTGAGGATAACGTGTTATGGCTCAAAAAAGAGATTTCCGATCTCAAAAGGAAAATGGAGGAGGCCTACTATGACCTCTATCAGTACAAGCAGAAAAGCGAGATTCTCTCTCTCGAAAAGGAGGCCAAGATGCAGGCCGAAGAACTCTCACAACTCCGGTCTGCCTACAATGAGACTCGAGTCAAGCGCATAGAGATCGAAGCCCAGATCAACGAGCTGGAACGGATCATCCGGGCCAAAAACAAGCACATCCCCACCTTTTTAGAGGGGGACCTCCTTCCAACCCTCAATAACCAACTCGTGACGGCCAAGCTCGAACTGGCTCAGCTAAGGAAGAAATACGGACCCAAACACCCGAACATCATCGCCGCCCTCTCGAATATCCGATCAATCCAGACCCAGATCGATCAGAACATCCAGAAGGCGATCAAAGGTCTCAAGTCTGAGCGTACGGTCCTCGCGGCAAAAGAGGAGACCCTCGACAACTCTATCAAGCGCTACACCCAGACCGCCATGGATAGAGAACAAAAGGAAATCCAGTACGCCCTCCTTGAGAAGGAGACCCAACTCAACAAGGAACTCTATGATGTCCTCGTGGCCAAACTGAAAGAGATTAACATCACCGAGGGTATGGACAAGCCGGAGATCACAGTCGTGGAGACGGCCGATCTTCCCAAGGGCCCGCTGAACACGAAGAGGAATTCGAATCTGGTCATCTCTGGTGTCATCGGGTTGGTTTTTTCCCTGGGTTTAGTCTTTTTTCTGGACTATCTCGACGTGGGGCTTTCCACAAGGGAGGAGACCGAGGAATTTCTCGACCTTCCCGTCTTGGGAGTCATTCCTCAGACCCGGACAAAACCCTAGACAGGCCGATCTATGGGACGGAACCGTTACAAGAACATTGTTGAAATCAGAAAGGACGGCCCTTTCGCCGAGGCCTTTGACAATCTGATGGTCAACCTTCTCATGTCCTCTCTCGATACCCCCATCAAAAGCATCCTGGTTACCAGTAGCGTGATGGGAGAGGGAAAGACGCTGAGCGCCACCAATCTGGCGATCAGCATTGCTGGTACGGGCAAGAAGGTCCTTCTCGTCGACCTGGATCTGCGCCGAGCCTCCATCCACAAGCTGCTTGGCATCAATGGCAATTTTGGGCTTGTCAACGCCCTTGCCGGTATTACCCAGGTCAATATCGATTCAGGCCGCTTGGGGGACTACACCATCGGGGATATCTTCTACCTCCTTGAAGCTCAGGGCCGCAGCGGTTTGATCACATTCGAGAGGAACGGAACCGCGGTACAGGTGACGGTCAAGAACGGCAACATCGTCAATGCCAATCTCATGAATCGACCCATCGAAAGGAGTCTTGAAAAGGTTCTCCTTCACTTCAAGAAGATCACCCTCGACCAGTTGAAAGAGGCCATCCGCATCCAGGAAACCACAAAGAAACCTCTGAGCCAACTCCTGGTCAGCCTGGGCTTTGTCTCCAAAGAGAGGATCAAAAGGGTGATAAGGACACTGATTGAGGAGAGTCTTCGGAGACTCTTTCTCCTGGAGGATCCTGTCTTCCGGATCGAAAACCTGAACAGCGTTCAGGTTGAGGGCTATGCTGAGGAAGTCTCGAAAGAACGGGGTTTTTTCAGAGACTTTGTGGATCTGAACGCTGCCCCCTTTTTCAACCGGGTCGTCAGTGCAGCCGTGAAGCCTACGACCGTGGCGAACCTCTATGTGTGTCCCTGCGGAAAACTCCCCCCCAATCCCGTGGAGATCATGGGCTCCAAAAGGATGGAAGAATTCCTCAAGATTCTCATCAGCGGTTTTGACATGGTGATCTTCGACTCCTCCCCGGTTCTAGGCGCTGCCCATTCCTCTCTGTACCCTTCCCTGGTGGACGGGGTACTCCTGGTGGTTCGAGCGGGGAAGACAGACAAAAAGGTCGTTCTGGAGGCCAAGAAGCAGTTGGAGATGGCCAATGCCAGACTCCTCGGAGTCATTCTCAACGGGTTGGACCGAGGGGTTCACTACGGCCGCTACTACCGCTACTACGCCAAGGAAGGCGAAGAATCGGGTGACAGACCCCCCTCACAACGCCTCATCCCCCTGCTCAGAGACGATTCAACGTCTTCTTCCTGAAGTTTCCAGTTATCAGTGGCTGAGCCTCATTGGCTCCTGCCCTCTCAGAGAATTGGGCATCTCAACGAGGCTTCAAATACCTTCGAGGGAATCATAGCCGCCCATTGCAGCAAGTCGCGCTTCCCTTTTGAATTCGGGAACTCCTGTAATGATTGAGGTCAAAGATCTATGGGCAGTGACCGGTGAACTCGATTCGGCCGATAGGAGCCGGACAGGAGGAGTGCCGCGGGTCCTTTCGTCGTGGACATGGCATGGAAACTGCATTATCCCGGGGAGTATCCCATTCATGGGGCTTTACGTTCTCACACCCTGAAGTTTGAATGCTAAATAACAACCGCAAACAAGGCTGGTTCACTTATCTAAAACGGGGGCTTTCCCGGAAAATGCCCTATGACCGTATCGCCGATCAGAAGGGCTATCCCGACCTCAAGGCCAACCTCAAGAACCTGCGTCCCTTTGTCCGCAGGCACTGGCAGAAGGGCCTACTGGGCGTTCTCCTTATCATCTTCACCTCGCTTTTTGGTTTTCCTCAACCTCTCATCACCCGCTATCTTGTGGACGATATCATCCTGGGCCGTCGAATGGACCTTCTCGCTGGAGCCATCCTTCTGCTGGCCGCGATATTAGTGGCCGAGAAACTGGCAAGCTTGCTCCAGAGATTCTATTTCACCCGCTTTGAGCAGGAGGTCACCCTCGACATCCAGCAAGATCTGCTCGATCATACCCTGCGCTTTCCAAAATCATTTTTCGACGCCAATCAGACGGGCTACCTGATGTCGCGCCTTTGTTCCGATGTGCAGGGCCTCCGATGGTTCTTTTCCAGCACCATGGTTTACATTGTCAGCAATACCGTGCGCTTTGTGGGAGGAGCTGGGCTACTTCTCTATCTTGAGTGGAAGCTGGCCATTGTTGTCCTGATCCTCCTCCCGGGAATCGTCCTCTGTGTCCGCTACTTCTCCGGCAAGATGCACGCGCTGAGCCATCAGAGCATGGAACAGCAGGCCTGCGTCTCAAGCCAGTTCCAGGAGTCCCTGTCTTCCATCCCTCTGATCAAAGCCTTCTCCTCAGAGGAGCGCACGGTCGGAAATCTGATCTCCCGACTGAAGGCAGCCTTTCACGTCTCTCTCGAACTGTCCACCGTGAGCTCGGTCGCCAATCTCGCAATCACCTCCATGCCCGGTATGGCCCGAGTCATCGTGCTGGCATCTGGGGCCTACTGGGTCATCAAAGGCCAGTGGAGCCTGGGCTCTCTGCTTGCCTTCCAGGCGTACCTGGGGTACATCTTCGGCCCGACGCA
This sequence comes from uncultured Thermodesulfobacteriota bacterium, assembly GCA_964348185.1. Classification (GTDB taxonomy): domain Bacteria; phylum Desulfobacterota; class BSN033; order WVXP01; family WVXP01; genus CAYGBW01. The sequence continues at coordinate 20,794 of CAYGBW010000109.1, forward strand.
ATTTCTGGCCACGGCAAACCTCCAGCTGCAGAATGCACGAGCGGCACTGGAACGGGTCTCAGCCCTCTTTGACATCGTTCGGGAAGAGAATGCGGGGACCGGCAAAAGCGTCGAGCGGCTCACAGGGGAGATCGAGTTCAAGAACGTCTCCTTCTCCTATAATGGCGGTGAACCGGTGCTCGAGGACGTGTCCTTCCGCATCCGTCCCGGGGAACGGGTCGCTATTGTGGGACCCAGCGGTGTGGGAAAGACGACTCTGGTGACGCTTATCCTCCGGTTTTACAGGCCCACTCGAGGAGAGATCTACTTCGATGGCCGACCGGCATCGGATTATGAGGTGGGTTCCTTACGGCGGCGGATCGGGTATGTCTCCCAGAGTGCTCTCCTTTTATCCGGCACCCTCATGGAAAACCTCCGTTATGGGAATCTCGAGGCCAGTGAGGGGCAGATCGTTCGGGCTGCCAGGGTGGCCGAAATCGATGGGTTTATCAGTTGCCTACCCGCAGGCTATGAGACCGAGATCGGTGAAAAGGGACTCAACCTGTCGGAGGGACAGAAACAGCGACTGGCCCTTGCCCGGGCCCTGGTCAAAGATCCAGACATCCTGGTGCTGGACGAGCCAGCCGCGGCATTGGACAGGATGACGGAAAGGTCTATCTTCCAATCCCTCCCCTCCCTTGTCAAAGACAAGACCCTCTTTGTGGTCGGGCACCGACTCTCTACCATCATGGATTCGGATCGGATTCTCCTTTTGAACGAGGGTCGTCTTGTCGCCACGGGGACCCATCAGTCACTCCTGGGCAGCAGCGATTACTACCGTTTCTTGGTCACCCACCAGCAGATCAGAACCGAGCAGGCCCAGAAAGTCAAACCGTGATCAACTGATCTCACGGGTCCCCGGGAGCTCACCCCTTCTGCGAACCCGCGTGAAGGGGCGTCAGGTTGGGCCAGACAGAGCCCACGCCATAATCAGCACCCCCCGATGGCGTCCAAACCCCCCAACTTTTCCCCTCTAGATGATCTCCACACGTTGTGCTCCTCAAAGGAAGCCGGAAGGATCCTTCGATCCCACCAGGGGATATCGGTGAGTGAATAGAGTTCTTAGTTTCTCTGATTTTTTTCCATACTTTGGCGCCTCCCTCTCACAAAGAAATGCCTTAACCTGCTGTTTTTTCAATGAATTTGTTTCATAGGAATCTGGCACGGTTATGGCAAACCTCAGAGCAAACACACGATCCATGCGCTGAGAGGCAACCCTTCGACCGAATTTCTGACCGCAGGTGAGGACGATGAAACAGAACACAAATAGAAGCATTTTGTTTTTACTGATCGGAACCGTTGCCTTCTCCATGCTTTTTCTCTTCAGGGCGCAGACTGCCGATTCTGCAGGTTTTACGATGCGGAAAAAGATAACGATACAGGCGTCTCAGGTCAGCGGGGCGTCTGCCCTCACGGATTTCCCCGTCATGATCAAGCTGACAGGCAGCGACTTTCAGGAGATCGAGAATGACACCCGATCCGATGGCTATGACCTGGTCTTTCGGGCTTCGGACGGGATAACGCCATTGGCCCACGAGATCGAGGTCTATGATGAAACGGCTGATCTCCTGGTCGCGTGGGTCAAGATCCCCACTCTATCGCCCACGATCGATACCGAGATTTACATGTATTACGGAGACAGCGCCCTCACAGCCCCCACAGAGACGCCAACCGCGGTGTGGGATCCGAATTTCAAGGGCGTGTGGCATCTGAATGAAGACCCCTCAGGGACCGCTCCACAGATCATGGATTCGACCGTAAACGCCAACCACGGTACCTCCCAGGGGGGGATGAAGTCCAATGATCGAGTCGCCGGGAAGATAGGGGAAGCGCTCGATTTCGACGGAAGCGACGATTACATCAATGGGGGCAGTGATTCGAGTCTGGATGCCACAACTGGCCTCACCCTCGAGGCGTGGGTCGAGCCCGATCAGGTCGAATGGGCTAGCCGATACGTCCTGTACAAAGCCAATGCCTACTTCCTCTCCTCGATGCGAAGCTTTGACAACACCCCGAACTTCTATCTCTATATCAACGGGGTAGGCTGGCAGGCAATATTCACAGGGGGCACCCTGACCACGGGTTGGAACCATCTCGTGGCAACCTATGACACAACCCAAAGGACCATGCGTATCTACATCGATGGCGTGGAGGTGAAAAGCCTTGCACTGACTGGGCTTTCCAACTACACGATCAGAACGACCACGAACATCCTCTGGATCGGCGGTCCATGGTCCGATGGCGTCATCGACGAGGCGCGCGTCTCTGACATCGCCCGGTCGGCCGACTGGATCAAGACCCAGTTCAACAACCAGGGTTCTCCTTCGGGTTTTTACAGTGTGGCGGGTGAGGAGCCTGTTAGTACCGACCTCCCAACGATTACCATCACCTCTCCGACGAGTGCATCGTCCTACTCCACGGATACCGGGGTGATGGCCCTTGCGGGCTCTGCGAGTGACGATACCGGGGTGGTAGAGGTCACCTGGACGAATGATGCCGGGGGCTCCGGCGTCTGTTCGGGTACCGACATCTGGAGTGCGGCGAGTATTTCCCTCGCCCCGGGCGCCAATGTCATCACCGTGGCCGCACGGGACGACGACAACAATACGGCCACCGACGTTCTCACGGTAACCTACACTCCCGCCGATGACGGCGGGGGGGGCGGCGGCGGTGATGGCGGTAGCGGAGGGACCGGTGACACCGAGCTCTTTCAAAGCGCCCTTGAACCCAACGTTCTAATCCTCTTTGACACCTCCGGCAGCATGGCCGACGTCATGTGGCTCGATGGATTCGATCCGGACAGAGACTACGCCACTCCCCTTCTTTCCCAGGGCAAAACCGTGGTTTTTGTTCAGGACTCGGTCAACTGCTACCCAGACGAGAACTATGTCTCGACAACGACCGCTTTGAGTGGGAAGTCCAGGCTTGAATACCAGAATCAGGATGGTTCGGGAAACATCTGTGGATCGATCGCGACCTCCCAGTTGAGCGACAGTAACGGTTATTTTTACTTCGACCGGGACGGAGGGGATTTCATTGACGCTGGCTCCTATGATTCTGGTAATCCGAGCCAGATCAAGGTCTTCCTCCCCTATGGCACCGAGAGCGTGGATCCTCCGAACATCTACTACAAGTCCTGCTACGATTATGAATACTTGAACTGGATTTTCTATCATTCTAACCAGGCCGACCGGGACGCCTTGGAGGACCAGCACAAAGATCCGGCAAAACGGGCTATGCTCATGAGGGTTCACGTAGGAAAAAAGGTTGTAAAGGACTTGATCGACAACACCCCCGAGGCACGGTTTGGCATCATGCGGTTCGACCCCACCTATGCGGTATACGATGGCGGGCGAATTCTCGCCGACATTCCCTCCAGTAACGCCGATCTCCATGCCGCCCTCGATAGCTTCTGGGTTGCGGGGAGAACCCCCTTGGCCGAGGCCCTGGAAGACGCCTGGGACTACTTCAGGGGTGTGGACGTGTACGGCCATTCCTTTACTCAAGACTACTGGTGCCGCCGAAATTTCGTCATCGTCATGACTGACGGCGCGCCCAGCAGCGATTCCAACGACTTGACGAGCGGCATGAAAAAAGACTGGGACGGTGACAGTGGCGGAACCGAAGCCAACGGATGGACTGGAAATGAAGACAACCTGTATCCCGGAGATGGATCAGACTACCTGGACGATGTGGCCCACTATATACGGCGTAACGACGCCCGTCCAGACCTTGAGGGGACACAGAGGGTGACGGTGCACACCATTGGGTTTACCATCAATCACAGCCTGCTCCAGGACACGGCCATAAATGGAGGCGGCCAGTATTATACCGCCAATAATGCCCAGGAATTGAGCGTGGCCTTCCGGGATATCATTCAGGAGATTGTCGAGATTTCCACCTCCTACACGGCTCCGGTGGTACCCATCAGCCGGAATGAAAAGACCACAAGCGGCGACAGGATCTATCTCGCCCTGTTTAAGCCGAGTCTATCCGCCTTCTGGAAGGGCAACATCAAGAAGTTCGGGATTGCCACCACGGACAATGACGGCCTGGGAATCAAGAAGGGGGACATTCTCGACAGAAACGGGGATCTTGCCACAGACGGTTCCGGGCATATCCTTGACACCGCAGCCTCCTACTGGGGGATCGGCTCCCCGGATGGCGGAGATGCCGAAAAGGGGGGGGTAGGTGAGGTCCTTCTCAACCGGGCCACTCCAAGAAATATCTACACATACGTGGACGCAGGGAACCCCTTGACCCACCCCAACAACGCTTTCTCCAAATTGAACCCTATGATCACAAAGGTGAGGCTTGGCACTGAGGATCCTGCCGAAAAGATCATCGACTTTGTCCACGGATACGACACCTATGACGAGGACGGAGATTCCGATACCGCTGAGAAGCGCAGCTGGGTTCTGGGGGCCTTCCTCCACTCCAGGCCCGAGGTGATCTATTACAACAGCAGCCGAACCGTGATATTTGCCGGAGCCAACGACGGGATGCTCCACGCCTTTGATGAGAGCACCGGAGAGGAGCTCTGGGCTTATATCCCCCCCGTTTTCCTCTCCAGGTTGAAAGATCTGACGGGAACGAGCCAGGTCTACTTCGTGGATGGATCGCCAAAGGTTTACCTCAACGATGTCAAGGGTGACGGAGAGATCAGTAAGGCCGACGGCGACGAGGCCATCCTTCTCTCCGGATTGAGACGTGGGGGAAGATACTATTTTGCCCTGGATGTGACCAAGCCCCTTAACCCTGAAATCCCCACTGGGTGGAGAGACTGGGGCGTGTGGGAAGGCGACCCAGCCGCCTGGCGATCCACCGGCATGATCGGGCCCGACATGACCACCGAGTCCGGTGACGAGGCTCTGGCCACCTACCCCTATGGCGAGATGGGCCAGAGTTGGTCCGTGCCCATCATCGGGGAGATCAACGACGGGGGAAGTGCGAGAGATGTGGCCTTCATCAGTGGTGGATACGATCACGTCAACCAGGACCTGGCGATTCCCGGTTCAGATACCATGGGCAGGGGGGTCTTCGTGGTCGACCCCCTCACCGGAGATCTCTTCTGGAAATACACTTATGGTAACGATGCCAACATGCTCTGGTCCGTTCCCAGTGATATCGCAGCGATTGACACAACAGGCAGCGGATTGATCGACCGGCTCTATGTGGGAGACATGGGGGGAAAGCTGTGGCGGTTCAACATCCGAAGTTCAGATACGGCGAACTGGACGGCAAAGATCCTTTTCGATGCCAACAGTTCGGCCTTGCCCGGAGAACCCCTGAGAAAGATCTTCTATCCCCCCGATGTCACCCTCGAAGAGGGGTACGAGCTTCTCTTTTTCGGCACGGGGGACCGGGCTGACCCGAAAAGCTTAACCCTGATCAATCGAATCTACGCGATCAAGGATGAGAATCAGGCCTCGACCCTCGTTGAAGGCGATCTGGAGGATGTGACGGATGATCTGCTTCAGGACCCAGATTACTTGGGTGACAAACAGGCTTTGCGAGATCAGATCATGAGTGGAAACGGGTGGTACATCCGCCTGGTGGACAACTTTGGTGAAAAGGTTCTCGCCCCTTCGTTGGTCTTTGGCGGTGTCGCCTACTTCACAACATTTACCCCAACAGCTCTCGATGACCCCTGTGTTTTCGAGGAGGGAGCTGCCAGGCTTTATGCGCTCAACTACCGAACCGGCGAGGCCGTTCTCAACTATGATACGTCGAATGAAGGGGTCGGCAAGATCGACCGATCTCTGGTTATTGGGTCCGCGATTCCTTCCGGACTCGTTTTAGCCCTTATCCAGGGGAAACCTGAGGCCTACATTGGAATCCGTGGGGGCATTCTCAATCCCGCCATCGGAACCATTAGCCCTCTAATTGGGATTTATTGGAGGTCCTTTTCCTAGATGAAGCTCCCCGCCGCAAGCGGCGGGGTATCAAAGAGTCCCTGTCAAGAGCGAAAATTGTCAGCCCTCATTTCACGTTGAAATTGGAGGGATAGGCAGACAGAATAGATCCTCTCATTGATCTTCCTTTGATCTTGTTGATCATCCATGCGGCCTGGTCTGCACGGGCTGCAGGAGGCCTTCCGATATGCAGAACTGAGATGGCATCGCACCGATCCACAATGAATGAAAAAACTTCCCGGAGGCCGGAGAGTTTTACAGAGCCACGCAAGACGCCTGCCGTCTGACCTCTCACCGCTAAGCAAAAAAGCCTGGCATCAGCTTTGCACTCCTCTGGCAAGAAGCATTCTCCCCAAAGAAGATGAACCTAGACGAAGAAGAAATCCTTACTACTGGCGTTGAACTCCTGGCTCGCTCCTCTGGGAAGTCTCCCACGATCCACTTGACCGTCTCGGGTCGAAGCATGGGAAACCTGCTCCTACCGGGAGACCGTATCGAGTGCAAACGAGTCGGTCCTGGTCGAATCTTCTGTGGTGATATTGTTGTCTACCGCAGAGAGAATCGACTCATCGCCCACAGGGTCGTCCGGAGGATGGGAAAAGACGGGGACCTCCGTTTCCAGACGAGAGGAGATGCTCAAATCCAGTCAGATGCCGTGATTGGGCAGGATGAGATTCTGGGGAGAGTTGTCGCGGTTCATGGAAGGGATGGGGAAAAAATCGGTTTGGAACGGAAAAAGACGATCATTGTGAATCGGATCGCTGGCTTTTACGGGCGCTTTCTCCACCATTTCATGACCCATGCGGGTTTCATAGATCCTCCCTTGAGACGTTTCTTGCCTCTCCCTCAACTCAGAAGATTGATGATGACGCCGTTTCAGTTGCTCACTCTATGGATCAGAGGGTCGATTGGCAGGATCTCATGAAATTGGAAGCTCCAGCTCCATGCACTGGGGAGACCTTTCTTGGCCCACGATTTGCAACGTAACGGGGGATCAATTGGATTTCTCAAAAACGCAATGGAAGAATCCATGCTTATCGGCATCGGCGGAGTTGGCCTCTCCCTGGCAACACGGGAACCCGGGGTCGCCGAGTGCCTCAACCGAAGGTATGGGGCCTTCCCCTTGTGTGGCCCCCCCCTTGCCACAGTCAGGGTTTTGGCTGACCCCAGCCTCAGGCCCGTCTCTCCTGATTGTCTTGAGATCTCCGGGCGCGGGTCGCGGCTCTGGGTTGAATCTTCCACGCTTAAAGGGAGGTTAGATCTCAAAAGAAAACAGGGATACCTAGCCCTCGCAGAGGAGGGCATAGAAAATGGATTGACCGATTTTCTGAGAAACAGTTTTCAGTGGCTTCTTCTGGCACGGGGGGGCTGTCTCCTCCATGGAGCGGGTCTGCTGAACAATGGCGCAGTCTACCTTTTTTTTGGCCCCTCTGGCAGCGGAAAAACCACTCTGGCAAGGGAGACTGCGGGCGCTCGGGTACTCAACGATGAGTACGTTGCGGTAACCACCGCCCATGGCAGCGTCAGGGCGTGGGGAACGCCCTTCTGGGGAGACATGGAGGAAGGCGAGAACACGGGAAAAGGAGGGAAGCTTCTCGCCCTGCTTCGGCTCCGGCATGGAGACGGATGGCGTCTCGAAGACCTGCCCCCTTCAAGAGCATTGGCAGACCTGGTGCACTGTATTCCGGTCGTGACGGGTCAGAAAAGAGAAGCTGACCGGATTCTTGATCTGGCGCTCAGCGTATTGAAGCGGGTTCCCTGTTACAGCATGCAGTTCAAATCCGGCGTTTCTCACTGGAGGGAAATCCCTGAATCCTTCGACGACATATCCCAAAAGAAGCGATAGCACAGCCTGGCGGACCATCGACGACGAGGCCGTGATTGTCGTTCCTGAAGAAAGCCAGGTGAGGGTGCTCAATGCCACTGGCTCGAGAATCTGGGAACTGTGCGATGGCTCTCATTCTGTTTCTGCTATTATCCATCGAGTCACCGACGAGTTTTCCGTCGATTTCCAGCAGGCTGAGCAGGACGTGACTGACTTTGTCACAGAACTTGCAGAGAAGGGAATTCTCAGCGTGAATCTCGAGGGGAGGGAGTAGGCCATGCACGGTAGTGCCAGCCCATACTCGGCGATACTCGAGAAGACCTTCCACAGGCACATCCCTTTCAATGTCCTCTGGGAATTGACGTATCATTGCAATCTTCAGTGCATTCATTGTTATAGAGTAGAAGAGCCGAGGCATGAGCTGTCTACCGCTGAGGTAAAGGATCTCATTAACCAACTTTCAGAAGAAGGATGTCTTTATATCACCTTTAGCGGTGGGGAGCCTCTCACTCGACCTGATTTTTTCGATATCGCTCGGTATGCTCGAACCCAGGGCTTTGCACTCCGTCTCTTCACGAATGGAACTTTGATCACCCCTTCAGTCGCCAGGGAACTCAAATCACTCCGTCCCACAACCGTGGAGGTGAGCCTTTATAGCTTCTGTCCCGCAACTTTCGAGAGAATCACCCAGGTGAAAGGTTCGTTTGAGCCCGTCATGCAAGGGCTTCGGCTACTGAGAGAATCCAATATCAAAACGGTGATCAAATGCCCCTTCATGACCCTGAATTTTTCAGAAAGGCATGAGCTTCGCGTTCTGGCCAGCCGCCTCGGCGCAGGCATCGTCTTCGATACCAAGATGACGCCGAAAAACGATGGGACCAAGGCTCCCACGGCCTTTCAGATCACGGGGGAGTTGATGAAGCGGGCGCTTCAAGAAGAGGCATGGTTTCCTCCCGAGCAAGAAGATGGCCTTCCCCTCTGCAATGCGGGGAAAAACATCGCCACCCTCTCTCCTTACGGTGACGTTTACCCCTGCGTGCAGCTGAGGCTTCCGGCGGGAAACGTGCGGGAGGAACCCTTTCGCAAGATCTGGAAGGAATCGAGGGTCTTCCGGAACTTGCGATCGATCACAGGGGAAGATCTGAAGGAATGTGCGAACTGCTCATGGACAAGATATTGCTTCCGTTGTCCAGGACTCGCCTATCTGGAGACCGGGGACATGCTCGGCAAATCGCCCCTCGCCTGCCAGGAAGCACAGTTGAGGGCACAATCAGGATGAAACTTTCGGAGGGAGATCGTGGACTCTAAGAAAAAGAAACCCTACGAAAAACCGCAAGTCATCTATGAAACCACCCTGGAGGCCCTTGCGGCGATCTGTTCACCGAGCGGACCGTCAGGGTATTCGGGTCACGGGTTTTGTAAGGATTCAGGAACCTGTGCCGGGTGCCTCTCCACGAGTTGAGAGTCGGTAAAACCCACAGCTTATCCAGGGCAGGCGTTTAGGACTGGATTCTTTGTTCTGGTGGTTGATATTAAGATCTGCCTTCTTTCTCGCCTCTTCCGCTTGGGAAATTCCGGCAGGTTCGGGAACGATGGGACCATCGCCGCTTTCTTCCCACTGACCAGCAAATCAATAGAGACCATAGAACGATTCCAATGATCGATCCCGAAGGGATGAACCAAGCTCGACCGTTCCTGGCGATACTCACGAAGCATCCGGAGCTTGAGGAAACGGCGAAGGAAGCAGTGGCTGGCTCCGAGGGGCCGCTTTCAAGGCCAAAGGTATCGA
>CAYGBW010000110.1:0-12412 GCA_964348185.1 uncultured Thermodesulfobacteriota bacterium
AAAAGAAGACCGCCAGCATGGCGGTAACCCTCAGCCAGTCAATATCATAGCGTCTTTGATCTTGGCCTGCAGTTGGATTCACTTTTTTTACTCCCAAAAGGCTGACCCTTGCTCAGGTAGAGAGGCCTCTGCCGAATCCAATGAACCTAAAAGACGCGTATGGGATAGCACGGCTCAATTCTCCCCTTTGCAAATAGAAGGGAAGAATTGTCATTTCATCCATCCCCATGCCACACCTCATATCCCTTTTCCCGTTCTATCTTGACCGCTGTTCTCATGAATAGAGAGGGTCAGGATAGCCCCTGCAAGGGCTGCCAGGGCAAACGAAAAGAATACGGCCCCGTAAGAATGAAACCGATCAGCAATCCACCCGGAAACGGGGGTGGTCATAACGCCTGCGAGGCTCGTCAGGGTCGTCAAAAACCCCGTGGCTGTGGCCGTTAGTTTTCTCGACAGAATGTCTGACGGGTAGGCGGCCAAGAGAACGTCCGGCATGAGGATCATCAGCCCTACAACGGCCAGTAGGACGGTGGCGAAGGTCATATTCACACCGAGGGAGAGAAGAAATGCTGAGCCTGAAAGGACGATTAACCCGAAGAGGACGAGAGGCTTTCGCCTTCCCCCAAAATAGTGGTCTGAAAGGAATCCAGCCAGGGGGGACGCGAAAACTCCGGGGAGGAGAACAAGAGAAGCGGTTGTGCTTGCCCGGTCGACAGATAGGGCATAGCCCTCCTTTAGAAAAGACGGAATCCATACGAGACATCCAAACTGAACATAAACAAAGCAGAAATAGACCCATGCCACCATCCACAGGGTACGATTGCTCAGAACGACGGAGAGCCTCGATCTCGGATCGGCATCGATTTGTTTCTCCAGATCCACCTCATCCTCGAAGTCTGGAAACCCTTTCTCCCGGGGACGGTCCCTGACGAAAATCCAGAAAACCACCGCGATCATGGCCATCAGGGCGGGCGGGATGACGAAAGAACTCCGCCATCCCAGGTGGTCGCCGAGAAATCCAGAAAGCCTCATTCCAACACTGCTACCCCCGGTCACGCACGTTGCGAACAATCCGATGGCGAACCCCCGCCTCGAGCGGGGATACCAACTCACCACCAGCTTGATTGCCGAGGTCCACCCCATGGCCTGCCCGACGCCGTTTATCATTTGACCCATCGATAGAACCCCAAGATTGGATCCGCGGCTGAAAACAAGGTTTCCAATCATAGAGACCAATGCCCCGGAGGTAAGGACTCTCCGAGGTCCGAGGCGATCCCCAAGATAACCTGCAGGGAGCTGAAAGACGGCGTAGGCCACAAAAAAGCAGGCCATTACCCCCCCTGCCTGTGCATTGGAGATCCCAAGGTCTTCTCTGACGAGGGGGATCACGGGGGAGTAATTGAACCGGGTTACATAATACATTCCAAAGAGAAGCCACGTCAGAAAGAGGACAAGATTTGCCGGAGACCATAGGGCTCGTTGGTTCAAAACAGTCTTCACCTGAGGGATCTCGGTCTAGCCGTAGACGTCATGGGTTCTGATTCTGTGTCGAGAAGCTTAGCAAGTTGGCAAGAGAACTGTCAAGCACCAAGGGTCACTCCGGTAGAATGGCAAGATCCTAGAATCGATGACATTTCATGATCTTTCCGGGCCTGTTCGGGGTCAGGAGTTAGAGGGGTGAGGAAAGCGTCTGGATTGAGAAGCCAGGGACGATCTCTTCTCTTGACACAAGAGCACACTACTGGTAGGCTTTCAAATGGACCTCAGGAGTAGAGAGAACAGTGGAAAGCGGTGAACTTCTCCTATACGAAAGGCCGGACTTGTTTCGTCCCTGGCTGATAGCGGGTTTTAAGGGATGGATCGATGCAGGGGATGTTTCCTCAAGATCGGTCGCATTTCTCCGGGAAAAGCTTGGCGCCCGCAGATTTGCTGAGATTCAGTCTGATGGGTTTTATCAATTCCGGGATTTGCGACCGGCTGTTGTGGTTGAGGGTGGCCTCATTCGTCAGATAGATTTTCCCAGGAATGAGTTTTTCTACTGGAAAAACAGACCCTCCCTCCCAGATCTCATCCTTTTTATCGGGCATGAACCCCATCTTCGATGGAAGGCCTTCAGCGAACTCTTTCTGAACCTGGCCAGGCAGTTTCAGGCTGAGCGACTGGTCACCATCGGGGGCCTTTATGATCAGGTCGCTCATACGGTTCCCAGAAAGATTTCAGTCGTGGCGAGCAATACCCGGTTATTGGAGGACCTTCTTGCCTATGGCGTCGACCTCATAGACTATGTGGGCCCAGGGGGGCATGTCTCGGTCCTTCACGAGTCTGCGGAGCTGAGAGGGATCGGCTCATTGATGCTTTGGGGGCGGGTCCCCCACTACCTCCAGATGAGATCTCCCAGCGAAAGTCTCGCCATACTCCAGCTGTTGTCGTGTCTTGTCCCCTTTGAAATCGGACTCGATTCACTGCGAGACGATGCGCTGCTTGCGGAAGAGCAGATCCGTAAGGCTATAGAGCAAAAACCGGAGCTGCGGTCTTATATCGAGCAGCTTGAATCGCTACAAGGCTCAAGAACCGCCGGCAGTGCAGAACCCCCTGAACCGCTGATCGTCGAGGCCGTCATAACCCGGGATGATAAGGGAGACAATAAAAAGGACTGAGATCTTGTCAGAAAGACGGCGGGCTGATCACCCAGATCACACTCGCCTCCTTCTCGCCTCTGTTGTAAAAGCCGTGCGGTTTGGTTGATGGAAAATAGAAGGTGTCCCCCTCTTTTACGTAGTAAACCCCCTCACCCACGGTGAGTTCGAGCTCTCCGGCCAGGACGATCCCGAACTCTTCGCCCTCGTGGGTATACTCTCCATTGGATCCACCGCCAGGCCTGATCTTGTTGAGAAGCGCCTGCATCCGTTTGTTTTTGGTATTCCTGACCAGAGACTCGATAATCGCATAACCCATGTTGAAACCCATGGTCGCCCGCTGGTCTTTCCGGAGCACAACTTCATCCTCCTTTTCCTCGTCATCGAGAAAGAAATCGATGATCCTCACATCGAAAACCGAAGCGATCCTCTTGAGGGTGGCAATGGAGGGGTTGGCACGCCCCTTCTCGAGCTGAGAAATGTAGGCACCGGTGCACCCGGCCCCATCTGCCACCTCCTTGAGGGTCATCTTTCTCGATTTCCGTAAGGCCCTGAGCTTCTCGGAGATCTCTGCCATCGTCTCCCCCCAATCCAGCGCGGTCGAACCCTCTCATCCCCTTCCAATGCAGGAAAAACACAAGAACGTCGTCACCCTTCCCAGGTTTCTTCTCCAACCCTGTCAGGGAAGGTACTCCCTCCGGATATTCCGCATAGACCGGAAAATATTGCCCTTTATTCTCTTGTTCTGCCGGACCAATTCCGCAAGAATCGCCTTAATCTGGTACCGTTTCGAACCCTTAATCGTTGGACAGCCACTCTCGATCACGGGAAAACCCATAGCCCGAGCATACCTTCGGATTGCGTCTTCATCGGTCAGAGCCAGGGGACGAATGATCGAAAGCTTCCCCTTGAACAATCGCTGATAGGGGACCATCGTCCCGATCTCCCCGCTGTAAAACATATTGATGAGAAGGGTCTCGATAATATCATCCCGATGGTGGGCCAGAGCAATCTTGGTGCATCCCAAGGAGGCAGCCAGTTCAAAGAGTCGTTTCCGTCTCAGCCTGGCACAGAGGAAACACGGATTCTCCCGGTTTGCCTCGCTGTGAGCAATCGGTCCAATCCGAGTCTCCTCGATCTTGTGGGGAAAGCGTTCTCGACGGAAGTAAGGAGCGAGTTTCTCACCCGTTCCGTCAAACCCCAAATCAATATGGATGGCTACAACGTCGTACCGGATTGGAATCCGCCGTCTCCGTGTGGCGAGAAGATGAAGGAGCGTGAGGCTGTCCTTGCCACCAGAAACACCGACGGCAACCCGGTCTCCGTTCTCAATCATTTGATACTGATGGATGGCCTTTCCAACAGATCGCCTCAGAAGTCGGTCATTCCCCCTCACCCTCCTTCTCCTCATCCATCCTGGACATGTGTCCTTTCACATCGATTCTCTGGTTATCGGCAGAATCGGTTCAAAGGAACCCTTCCGTGATTCGAAAACGGGTCAAACCCTCACGGGACCTTCAAGTCTTACGGAGGAGGAAAAAAACAACAGACAGACCTTCCTTTAGCACTCCCCAAGGAAAAAATCAAGCCCTGTGTTGCGGAAAATGCCGGCCTTAAGGGGTAGGGTGATGAGGGATGGGAAATGGGACGATAAGATCCCCCTTGCTTTTCCACGGAAGTGTCTATATATTAAGGGTGTTGGCGTTAGGATTTTCTTTACCTTACAGCTACTTACAATCATAGAGCATGATCCGCATCGATGATATTCTCGATCTGGTGCTGGGATACAACCCCCAAGCGGATCTGGACCTGATCAAAAAGGCCTATGTCTTCTCAGCCAAGGTCCATAAGGGACAGGTTCGCCTCTCAGGGGAACCTTATCTCGTCCATCCCCTCGAGGTTGCAGCGATTCTGGCGCATCTAAAACTCGACACGGCGACCGTGGTCACCGGCCTCCTCCATGACACCGTGGAGGACACGTATACGAACTTGGAAGAGATCGAGAGTATCTTCGGCCAAGAGATAGCCTTTCTGGTAGACGGACTCACAAAAATCAGTCGTATCACTCTCGAATCTTCTGAGGAGCATCAGGCTGAGAGTTTTCGAAAGATGATCCTGGCCATGGTGAAGGATATTCGGGTTATCCTGATAAAGCTTGCCGATCGGCTTCACAACATGAGAACGCTGAAATTCCAGTCCCCTGATAAACAGAGAAGAATTGCAGAGGAGACCCAGGATATCTATGCACCCATGGCTCATCGTCTCGGAATCGACTCTGTGAAATCAGAACTGGACGAGCTTGCCCTCGAGTATCTTCACCCAGACATATACCGGAGCATCCAGAAAAAACTTGCAACGAAGGAGCGTGAGCGTGAAAGATACGTGGCCGAGGTGGTCCGGATCATCACGAAAAAACTCTTTGAGTATGGACTCACGGCCGAGATCACGGGTCGGCCGAAAAAAATCCACAGCATATACCAGAAGATGCAAACTCAGAATCTTGATTTTGAGCAGTTATATGACCTGATAGGCTTCAGGATTATCGTAAATTCCTATAAGGAGTGCTATGAGGCCCTGGGTATCATCCACTCCATGTGGACACCTGTTCCTGGAAACTTCAAAGACTATATCAACCTGCCAAAGGCCAACATGTACCAATCCCTCCATACCACGGTCATCGGACCCTATGGAGATACCATAGAGATTCAAATCCGAACCCACGACATGCACCGGGTCGCTGAGGACGGCATCGCGGCCCACTGGAAGTACAAAGAGGGCAAATTGGTTCAGGAGGAAGAAGAAAAGCAGTTTCGCTGGCTGAGACAACTCCTTGAATGGCAAAAAGACTTGAAGGACAACCGGGAGTTTCTGGAAACAATCAAAGTGGACCTCTATCCAAACGATGTGTATGTTTTTACGCCGAAGGGTGATGTGAAGGAATTCCCGAGAGGTGCCACCCCCGTGGACTTTGCTTACAGTATCCACTCGGATGTGGGACACCAGTGCATCGGCGCCAAAGTGAACAACCGCATTGTTCCCCTGACCCATAAACTCCAAAGTGGTGACAGGGTGGAGATTCTGACCTCGACAACCCATACTCCCAGCAGAGACTGGCTCAGTTTTGTTAAGACGTCACGGGCCAAGGCGAAGATCCGCCAATGGATCATAACTGAGCAGAGAGAGCGAAGCACTTCTCTGGGTCGGACGATATGTGAGAAGGATTTTGGAAAGTTCAACCTGAACTTCAGTAAGCTCCTCAAATCTGGGGAATTGGCCAGAGTGGCCAACCACTTCAGCTTTCGTGAGGTGGATGATTTGCTCGCAGCTGTGGGATATGGAAAGATCTCTGCCAACCAGATCATCGGACGTTTGGTTCCCTCTGAGAGGCTTGAAAAAGAGAAAGCAAGAGAAGAAACCCGTCTTGCCCGTCTCATTAAACGAGTCACCAAGAAACCCCATGATGCCATTGTCGTTAAGGGGATTGAAAATGTGATGATCAGATTTGCAGGATGCTGCAACCCCCTGCCCGGAGACAGGGTGACGGGTTACATCACCCGTGGGCGCGGCGTTAGCGTCCACACCGCCGACTGCAGCACGATTCTGAACGGTGATTTGGAAAGGAGGGTAGAGGTCGAATGGGATCTCAACGAAAACTACTCCCATCCCGTAAGAATCCGGATAACCTCATCCAACAGAAAAGGACTTCTAGCTGATATCAGCGGCTCTCTGTCCTCGGATCAGGCCAACATCGTTACGGCCCAGGTAACAACCACTGAGGAAGATCGGGCCGTTGGCACGTTCCAGATCGAGATCAGGGATCTTAAACACCTCCAACGCGTTACCCGGTCTCTCGAGAGAATCAAAGGCGTTCTGCAGGTCGAACGACTGAAAGTCTAGGAGGGAAGAGACATCTCATGGCGCCTTTGCCACTAAACTCGACCGGATACAACGGGTACAGACCCGCATTCGGATAACCCTTCCTTCCCTCACGGCCCTTACCCTCTGAAGGTTGGGGTACCAGATTCTCTTGGTTCTGTTGTTGGCGTGGCTTACGTTATTTCCTCTCTTCGGCCCTTTCCCACAGACCTCGCACACTCTGGACATGGCACTTCCTCGCAACGTTGATCGAGAACTCAGGGGCTTGACCCCAATCAGGATATCTGCGGCTTTTGCCTCCGTTGATCAATGCTCTTTTCACGGGGCTCGATCCAGCAAGAGATTTAAGATACCAGAAAGGGGGGCCCGTTTCAACGCCTACTCTCATTTTCTGGCCTTTGCCCCGGGGCAGGGCTTTCCTCATTCAGGTTATCTCCACGATACTGCCTTTCCCCCGGACGATTTCCCCAATCAAAAACGTTCTTTCTCCCATCTCCCGCGCCCGAGCCATGACAACATCCACATCCGAGGGTCTCACAATCAGGATCATTCCGATGCCGTTGTTGAAGGTTCTCAACATTTCCTCTTGAGAAACACCACCCCGTTCCTGGAGGAATCGAAAGATCACCGGAATCTCCCAACCCCCTTTCTCGATGACAGCCCGGCAACCTGGGGGGACAACTCTCGAAAGGTTTCCCGGTATGCCACCTCCGGTGATATGGGCTATCGCAGAGACGGAAAAATCCTGAACAAGGTCGAGAATCACTCTGACGTAGATCCGTGTGGGTTTCAGTAGCGCATCTCCCAGGGGGCTTTCCAACTCATCGATCCAATCGTCAACATCGAGTTTGAGAAGATCGAATACGAGCCGCCTGACCAGAGAGAAACCGTTGCTGTGCAGGCCGCTGGAGGCGACGCCAATAATACGGTCCCCCGATTTGACTCGAGAAGAATCGATGGCTCTATCCTCGTCTACAAGCCCAACCGCAAATCCCGCCAAGTCGTACTCACCTGGCCGATAGAAGCCGGGCATTTCCGCTGTCTCGCCGCCAATCAGCGAGCACTCTGCTTCCTGACATCCTCTGGCAATACCCTGTATGATCTGGAAAGCCTTGTCAGAATCAAGCTTTCCCATGGAAAGATAGTCCAGAAAGAAAAGGGGTCGTGCCCCAGTTACCACAACATCGTTGACACACATGGCCACCAGATCGATCCCCACGGTATCATGACGACCCATCGCAAAGGCGATCTTCAATTTTGTGCCAACACCATCGGTGGAAGCGACCAGGAGGGGTCTCTTTATCTCTCCAAGGGGAACACGCACGGCTCCCGAAAATCCTCCCAACCCCCCATGGACCCCGGAGCGAAATGTCGACTCCACCATCCCCTTGATCCGGCTCACGAAGGCATCCCCGGCCTCAATATCGACCCCCGCTGCTCTGTAGGTCACCTTTTCTCTCATTTTCTTCCCTGTTCTCAGGGAGTCTCCAAAATCTATCCAAGAGAAGGAAGAAAGTCAAACAGGCCCTCCTGAGGGTTTCGATCCTGTCCAAGCAAAATTTGACAGGGGCCGACGATTAACCGTTCCCTTGACTCCTGTCCTCCGATCTCACCTTAACGTGTGGAGCGCTGAGATTCCCCTGCAATGCCAAGCCCCCACACATCCAATCCTTGGGAAGATTTCCGTTAGAATTCCGCGGCCTTGGGCTTGCGAATTGTCTCTGAGTTTGGTAATCTAGTGTCTCGAATTCTCCGTTCGATATTCGATATTCAATACGCCTTTGAATTGAATTAGCTCATTAAGTTAGCGCTTATCCCCTTGCCCTGTGAGGGGTAACCCGTGAATCGGGGCCCCCCTGTTTAGACCTTGGGTCACGCAATCCAGAGGCCATGGACCTCCAAGAGTTTCAATACGATCTCCCAGCCCATCTGATTGCCCAGCATCCATCAGAACAGAGGGACCATTCACGGCTCATGGTTTTGGATCGCCGGAGCGGTCGGATCACACACCGTCTATTCTATGAAATCGTCAAGGAGGTCCTCCCAGGAGATGTATTCGTTGTCAACAATACCCGGGTGATCAAAGCCAAACTCTTTGGGCGGAAAAAGACCGGGGGGAGGGTTGAAGTTCTCCTGACAAAACACATCGAGTCGATATCTCCCAACGAGGAGATCTGGAACTGCTTGGTCAAGAGGCCCAAGAGACTCTCTCGAGGAGCCCTCATTGATTTCCATCCGGACTTGACCGGTGAGGTTCTGGAGAGTCCCAAAGGACTCTGGACCATCCGGTTTCGTTCCCGGGGAGACTTCAGAGAGGTCCTCGAGCGCGTTGGACGGATGCCCCTCCCCCCCTATATCAGAAGGGATGGTGGGGAAGATCTTCCGGAAGACACGCTCCGGTATCAGACGATTTTTGCGAGGCGAGAGGGAGCGATTGCTGCTCCCACGGCGGGTCTCCATTTCACTCCCTTTCTCACATCGGAAATCCAAAGGGCTGGGGTCCCGATCATCTCCCTAACCCTTCACATTGGGGTTGGAACGTTTATGCCCGTTCGGACAGCCAGAATTGAGGAACACCACATGCATGAAGAAGTCTTTGAAATTCCTGCCGAAACGGCAGAAACCGCCAACAGAATCAAAAGGGAGGGGGGGAGGATTATTGCCGTGGGCACCAGTATGGCGCGGGCTCTTGAATCCTCTGTTGACGTTCAGGGTCAGCTGGTTCCAGGGCGGGGGGAAACCAATCTCTTCATTTATCCCCCCTTTTCCTTTCGTGTGGTTGACGTTCTGGTGACCAATTTCCACCTTCCAGGGTCTACCCTGGTGATGCTTGTATCGGCCTTTGCGGGACGGGATCTGATATTCCAGGCATACGAGGAAGCCATCCATCAAAGGTATCGATTCTACAGTTACGGCGATGCAATGATGATTCTGTGAGAATAGAGGCATTCGGTCTGAGGGTGAAGCCTTAGAGATCGAAGGTCATTGCTTCCGACATAAAGGAAAGGAATCCCAACGCCCTCAACGGCCATGTCTACTCAAGAAGGGCTTGAGCGAGCCAGACTCAGATGGCATTAGAGTTTACCATCCGCGACAGGGACCGCAGGACCCACGCACGAGTGGGAGTGATATCCACTCCCCATGGGGACATCCATACCCCTGTTTTCATGCCGGTAGGGACACTGGCGACAGTTAAATCGCTCACACCGGAAGATCTGGTGGAGCTGGGGGCCCAGGTCATCCTTGGTAATACCTATCATCTCTATCTCCGACCGGGTCACGAGACGATTGAACAGCTCGGTGGGCTCCATCGATTCATGCACTGGGACCGTCCAATCCTAACGGATAGCGGGGGTTATCAGATATTCAGTCTCGCCGAGCTGGTCAACGTCCGAGAGGAGGGGGTCACGTTTCAGTCCCACATCGACGGCTCCAAGCACTTCCTCTCTCCCGAAAAGGCCATCGAAATCCAGGAGGCATTGGGCTCGGACATCATGATGTGCCTCGACGAGTGCACGTCCTACCCTGCTACCCGGGAGGAGGCCCTCCGATCCTCTGAACTGACCACCCAGTGGGCGAGACGCTGTCGAGAAGCCAAGAGGACATCTGAGCGATCCCTTTTCGGCATTGTTCAGGGGGGCATGTACGACGACCTGCGGGAGCGAAGTGTCCTTGATTTGATCGAGCTCGACTTTGAGGGGTATGCGATTGGGGGCCTGAGCGTGGGTGAGGATAAGAAAACCATGCAGGATATCCTCGCAAAGACCGCACCCAATCTCCCCGTCGACAAGCCCCGCTATCTCATGGGAGTGGGAACACCGGAAGACATGCTTTCCGCGGTGGTCATGGGGATCGACATGTTCGACTGTGTCCTGCCCACCAGAAATGCACGGAATGGTCTCGTCTATACCGGGTCGGGGAAAGTAGCGATCAAGAACTCCCAATACGCCAAGGACCCTCGACCCATCGATGAAAACTGCCGGTGCTACACATGCCGCCATTATTCTAGAGCCTACCTCCGCCATCTTTTCATGGCAAGAGAAATCCTTTCGTACCGACTCAACACCATTCATAATCTCTTCTACTATACGGAGTTTATGACCTCGATTCGGCAAGCCATTATGGGTCAACGCTTCGGAGCATTTGCCGCCGAAGTGCAGGAGGGCTGGAATGTCAACTCGAAGATTCAAAAGACTGGTTAAACAGAAAAACTTATGGTAAGATTGAGTCCCAGTGAAGGGGAGATCCCAATGGATTTCAAGAATGGCGAACCAGAAGGAACGGTGGTGTCCTCAACAGGCTGGAGAGGGTGGCCGCTAAAGGCCGCATCTGCTGCAAGAGGGGCAGCTATCGACGGAGACAGAAGAGGAGGTGATTCTCTTGATTGAAATGGCGTATGCAATGGCACCCCAGGGCGGTCAGGGGGGCCAGGGAGGCGGCTTGAGTTTCTTGTTCATGATCGTCCCCCTAATTCTTATTTTCTATTTTCTCATGTTTAGGCCTCAAAAGAAAAGGGCCGATGAGCAGAAGGCCCTCCTTGCCAGCCTGAAAAAGGGAGACATGGTGATCACCCAAGGGGGGATTCACGGCCGGATCACCGGCTTGACGGATTCAACGATTACCGTGGAGATAGCGGAAAAAGTACGCGTCAAGGTTTCCAGATCTCACGTGGCAGGAAAAATCAAATCCGAGGCAAGAACATAGCGCATTTCCCACCCTTACTCCTTGTTCTAGACCGAGTTTTAGGACTGTTATCCGAGAGGAGGCTTACTGATGCGGAAGTACGAAACCATCTTCATCATCAATCCAGACCTGAACGAAGAGGATACCAAAGGCCTCATTGACAGAGTCAGAGGGATCATTGAGAGCCTTCGGGGAGAGGTTTTCAAGATCGAAGAGTGGGGAAGGAAGAAATTGGCCTATGAGGTCAAGAAGATGTCAAAGGGCTACTTCGTCCTTCTCCATTTTGCGGGAACCTCTCAAGTGTTGGGTGAACTTGAGAGAAATCTTCGCCTCATGGACGGGGTTCTCAAATATCAAACCGTGAGGCTCGATGAGACGGAAGAGAAAATCGCTCAAATGCTTTCCAGGGAGAAGACCTCCGAAAAGGAGGATAGGCCTGAGCCTCCGACAGAGGAGAGCCTTCAAAAGGTTCCAGAAAAGGAAGATGTGCCCGATGAGGTTGCTCCTGAGCAGCCCCCTGATGCCGCAGTGGAGGCAAAAGAGCCCTGACGGCACGATAGAGAAGGAGCCCGTTCTTGGCATTTTACAACAAGGTGATTCTCATCGGGAGTCTGACGGAGAACCCGGATGTTCGGTATACACCGAGTGGATCCCAGGTATCCAGGCTTAGTCTCCGGATCGATCGGGACAAAGGGTCCGAGAGGAGCTTCAATCCTCAGATTGTCGAAGTGATCGTCCTCGAAAGAGATCCACCCGAGAGGAGCCAATCCTTCTCCAAAGGCTGCTGGGTTCTCGTGGAGGGAAAGATTCAAACCCGAAGTTGGGAAACCCTGGAAGGACAAAAGAGAAGTAAGGTGGAAATCATTGGTGAGAGAATATATCCTTTGGGAAAACAGGTCCCCAAAAGGTCCTAGGTTCTGGTAATCGCAGGAGGAGCAGATGGCAAGGTCGACTCAGAGGTACCGCAAAAGGACTTTTCAAAGAAGAAAGATATGCCGCTTCTGCGCGGACAAGAACATTATCATTGACTACAAAAACGCTAAGGTTCTCCGGTATTTCTTCACAGAGCGGGGGAAAATCATTCCGAGACGGATCTCAGGAAACTGCGCCCGTCACCAGCGCGAAATAACCACAGCCATTAAGAGGGCAAGAAATATTGCGATTCTTCCCTTCACTACTGTAAGCAGATGATACGGCCAACGCCGTGGGTTGATGGA
>CAYGBW010000111.1:0-13111 GCA_964348185.1 uncultured Thermodesulfobacteriota bacterium
ATTCCAGGATATCGCTGACGACGCCGGCTCCCACGGTTCGACCCCCTTCCCGAATGGCAAACCGTAACTCCTTCTCAAGGGCGATGGGAGTAATCAACTCCGCAGTAATCGATACATTGTCCCCAGGCATCACCATCTCCACCCCCTCGGGCAATGCCACAACCCCCGTCACATCCGTCGTCCGAAAATACAACTGCGGCCGATATCCATTGAAAAACGGCGTGTGCCGACCCCCCTCCCCCTTCGTCAAAATGTACGTCTCGGCCTTGAACTTGCGATGGGGCGTGATCGATCCCGGCTTGGCCAATACCTGACCCCGCTCCACCTCGTCGCGCTTCACCCCCCGCAACAACGCCCCGATGTTATCACCCGCCTGACCCTCGTCCAGCGTCTTGCGAAACATCTCGACCCCTGTACATACCGTCTTGGACGTCGGACGAAATCCCACGACCTCTATCTCCTCGCCCACCTTGATCCGTCCCCGCTCCACACGCCCCGTCACAACCGTCCCCCTACCCGATATGCTAAACACATCCTCGATGGGCATCAAAAACGCCTTGTCCACATCCCGTACCGGCTCCGGTATATAACTGTCCACCGCATCCATCAACTCCCATATACACTTGTACTCCGACGCACCATCCCAGTCCGTCGAACTACTCTCCAACGCCTGCAATGCACTGCCCCGGATAATCGGTATCTCATCACCGGGAAACTCATAATTGCTCAACAACTCCCGGACCTCCAACTCAACCAAATCCAATAACTCCGCATCATCCACCATGTCCACCTTGTTCAAAAATACCACGACCGTCGGAACGCGCACCTGCTTGGCCAACAATACATGCTCCCGCGTCTGCGGCATCGGCCCATCTGCCGCCGATACCACCAATATCGTCCCGTCCATCTGCGCCGCTCCCGTGATCATGTTCTTGATGTAATCGGCGTGCCCAGGACAGTCGATGTGCGCATAATGCCGCTTGTCCGTCTCATACTCCACGTGGGCAATCGCTATCGTCAATCCCCGCTCCTTCTCCTCCGGCGCCTTGTCAATCTGATCAAACTCCATAAACTGCGCATGCCCCTTGCCCGACAATACCTTCGTTATCGCTGAGGTCAACGTCGTCTTGCCATGATCCACATGACCAATCGTACCCACGTTTATGTGAGGCTTCGTCCTCACAAACTTCGCCTTCGCCATTATCATTCCTCCTTATCCACGGCCCTCTGCCAAGGGACTGATGTATTTTATGCTCTTTTGGAGACGATTTCCAGGTCTGTCTGTTTGGGAGCAGGGCTGTAATGAGAGAATTGCATCGTAAAGGTCGCCCTGCCTTGGGTCTTCGACCGGAGATCAGTCGCATAACCAAACATTTCCCCCAGAGGAACCTCGCAAGCCAATACGTGAGTTCCAGGCCTTGAATCGATGCGAAGGATTTTCGCCCTTCGCCCGTTTAAATCTCCAATCACGTCCCCCAGAAATTCCTCGGGAACAATGACCTCGACCGACATGAGGGGTTCCAAGAGGACCGGCCCCGCCCGCTTTGCGGCCTCTTTGAATCCAAGGGATGCAGCGATCTTGAATGCCATCTCTGAGGAATCAACGTCATGGTATGATCCATCGTAGAGGGTCACCTGGATATCGACCACCGGATATCCCGTCAGCACACCCCTTTCCATGGCCTCCATAACGCCTTTTTCAACCGCAGGGACAAACTGACTCGGCACACTCCCGCCGACGATCGCATTGATAAATCGAAATCCCTCTCCCGGAGTCCCAGGGGCAACACGGAGCCGAACATGACCGTACTGCCCCCGTCCCCCCGTTTGTCTCACGAACCTCCCTTCTCCCTCGGCAGAACAGGTCAGGGTTTCCCGATAGGCCACCTGGGGTTTGCCCACCCTGGCTTCAACCATGAATTCCCGCTGAAGCCGCTCCACGAGAACGTCTAAATGGAGTTCACCCATGCCTGCGATGATCGTCTGTCCGGTCTCGTCGTCGGTCTTGACCTGAAAAGATGGATCTTCCATGGTCAAACGGCGAAGGGCACCGCCCAATTTCTCCTGCTCAGCCTTAGAACGCGGTTCGATGGCAACCGACAACACGGGGGTGGGTGACTGAATGGACTCCAGCAGGATAGGATAGGCCTCGTCGCAGATCGTATCACCCGTCGTGGTATGTCTCAGGCCAACTGCGGCAAAGATGTCCCCTGAATAGACCTCCTCGATTTCTTCGCGTTTGTTGGCGTGCATCTTAAGAAGGCGCCCCAGTCTCTCTCGCTCTGCTTTGCTAGCATTAAAGGCATAGGATCCCTTGCGAACCCTGCCCGAATAGACCCTGAAATAGGTGAGCCTCCCAACATAGGGGTCTGCCATGATCTTAAACGCCAGAGCCGTGAGGGGCTGACCATCGTCAGCCGACCTCGTCTCGTCTCCTCCATGAAGGTTCTTCCCCGACACCGGAGGGACGTCTTTGGGAGAGGGGAGATAGTCGACGATGGCATCAAGAAGGGGTTGAATCCCTTTGTTTTTGAATGCCGAACCGCAAAGAACAGGAACGATCGTTTGGCTGAGAGTCGCCTGACGCACAGCTCCTTTGATCTCTTCCACAGGGATTTCCCTTCCTTCAATGTAGCGCTCGAGAAGGGTCTCGTTTTGGTCAGCCACTGTTTCCAGGAGATGCTCCCGGTAATCCTCAGCAATTGCGAGAAGCCGGCTGGGAATCTCGATCTGCCTGTAACGGGCTCCCAGGGTACTGTCATCGTATACCCAGGCTCTCAGGGTGATAAGATCCACCACCCCTTGGAGGTCTTCTCCCCCTCCGAGAGGAATCTGAATAGGCAAGGGCTTGGCATGGAGCTTTACCTTCATAGAATCTACACTTCTAAAAAAATCAGCTCCAGGGCGGTCCATTTTGTTGATGAAGGCAAGCCGGGGTATCCCGAACTTATCCGCCTGTTTCCAGACCGTTTCCGATTGGGGTTCCACCCCAGCGACCCCGTCAAAAATGGCGACGGCCCCATCCAACACCCTCAAGGATCGCTCGACCTCGATGGTGAAATCTACATGACCGGGTGTATCGATGATGTTGATCCGATGTTCTCTCCAGAAGCACGTTGTGGCTGCAGCGGTAATCGTGATACCTCTTTCCTGTTCCTGCTCCATCCAATCCATGGTGGCCGACCCGTCGTCGACCTCCCCCATCCGATAGGTCACCCCGGTGTAGTAGAGAATCCGCTCGGTCGTCGTGGTTTTGCCCGCATCGATATGGGCCATCACCCCGATATTTCGTATGTTTTCTAAAGCGACCGTTCGTGCCAAACTGACCAACCTCAACAGCAACCCTCTATACAGAAGAAGATAAAAAAAAGGATTGTGAGGGAAACGGAACCTTTCCAACTCATTCACCTTTCCAGATGACAGAGCGAATTGTTTTTACCAACGATAGTGTGCGAAGGCCTTATTGGCTGCGGCCATCTTGTGGGTATCTTCTTTCTTTTTGACTGCAGCGCCTCGGTAGCTGGCAGCCTCGAGCAGTTCCGATGCAAGGCGTTCCTGTATCGTTTTTTCTCCACGTTGTCGGGCATACCCGATGAGCCATCGCATGGCCAGAGCCATTTTTCTCTCGCGTCGCACTTCCACAGGAACCTGGTAAGTAGAACCACCCACTCGGCGAGACTTTACCTCGACTGACGGCGTCACGTTGTTGATGGCCTTTTTGAAGACTTCGAGAGGATTTTGATTGGCTTTTTCCTGAATAAGATCGAATGAACCATAGCAGATGCGTTCAGCCACGCTTTTCTTGCCTTTGAGCATTAACCCGTTGATGAATTTGGCAACCATCGTGTCGTGGTACTTTGGATCAGGAATTATCGGTCTCTTCGGAACCTCTCTTCTTCTGGGCACGTCTAAAACCTCTCACCATCCCTGCAAAAAGACCCCTGGGCTACTTTGGCCTTTTCGTTCCGTATTTCGATCGTCCTTGTTTGCGATCCTGAACACCAACTGAATCAAGCGTCCCTCTGATGATATGGTACCTTACACCCGGTAAATCCTTGACTCGCCCCCCCCGAATGAGGACCACGGAGTGCTCCTGAAGGTTATGGCCCACGCCAGGGATATAGGTCGTTACCTCGATCCCGTTGGTCAAACGCACTCTGGCAACCTTTCTCAAGGCAGAGTTGGGCTTCTTGGGCGTGGACGTATAGACCCGCACACAGACCCCCCTTTTCTGGGGGCACCTCCCCAGGGCTGGGGCCCCTGTTTTCCTCTTTCCTGCACTTCGAGAATGACGGACGAGTTGGTTGATCGTTGGCATTCAAAACACCCTTTTTTCATACAAATTTACAAAGTAATTAAATTAATAATAAATAAACATTTTGTCAAGGCTCTACCGCCCGCCTCGGACTCATTTCCGCAATCAGGGGTTGGGAGAGGAATTCTCTTTACGCCGGACCGCTCGCTTGTCAGGTCTACGATGGGGTGGAAATGTTTTTTACCAGAAACCTTGCCCAGTGTCAAGGATGGATTTTCATCTTTTTTTGCTTGACACCCATTCCCGTTTGCAGTACCAACCTCTACCAGGGCCATTTGAGATCTCCTCGCGGTCCATGTTAGGATTTAGAAGGGAAGCCCGGCGTTCTCGTTGGCCCTCTGGGAGTGTCCATGGATCTGATTCTTCTTTTGACTGGGGTCGTGTTGGTCAATAACTTTGTTTTGACCCGGTTTCTGGGGATCTGTCCCTTTCTGGGTGTTTCCAAACAGACGGAAACGGCCATGGGGATGGGGTTCGCCGTGATTTTTGTCATGACCGTTGCGTCCGTGGCGACTTGGGTGATCCATAGGGCCTTTCTCGAGCGCTTTGGCATTGAGTATCTCCAGACGATCGCCTTTATTCTCGTTATTGGGGCTCTGGTGCAACTGGTTGAGATCGTCATGCAGAAAGTGAGCCCGGTGCTGTATCAGGCCCTGGGTATTTACCTGCCCCTCATCACCACAAACTGCGCGGTGCTGGGGGTTTCCATCCTAAATATCCAGGAACAGCACACCTTTTCGGAAACCCTGTTTTTCGGTTTCGGTGCATCTTTGGGCTTTACCCTGGCACTCGTCCTCTTCTCTGGACTGAGGGAGCGGATCGCTTTGGCGGACGTGCCAAAGGCCTTCAGGGGTACTGCGATTGCCCTGATCACGGCTGGCCTTTTGTCTCTCGCCTTCACGGGGTTTTCTGGTCTGATCAAATAGGAGACAGAACTGAGAAGCCGGTTTTCCCCGCTCTTTCCGGGTTGGTTATCGGGCTATTTGAGAACAAGAGATTTCCAGGTGGTGGAGAAATGATCGAAGCGGTTCTGACCTTGAGCGGAATCGGCCTTCTTGCGAGCCTCGGCTTGGGTTTGGCTGCCAGGAGGTTTGCCGTTCAGCAAAATCCCTTGATTGAGCAGGTTGAGCAGGCCGTTCCAGGGACCAACTGCGGTGCCTGTGGATTCGGTGGCTGCAACGCCTTTGCCCGGGCAGTCGTCGAAGGAGAAGTGCCCACGAATGCGTGCGTACCGGGAGGGCAGAAGACGGCCTGCCTCATCGCTGAAATCATGGGGGTCAACGTTTCCACGACCGAAGATTACACCGCCGTCCTCCTCTGTAAGGGGGGCAGGGGAGAGGCGGGATTGAGATTCGAGTACCGGGGCGTCAACGATTGCAAGGCGGCCATGATTGTGGCTGGAGGAGACAAGAGTTGCACCTACGGTTGCCTGGGATTGGGCACCTGCGAGAGGGTCTGTCCATTTGGGGCCATCGCCATTGATGGAAACGGCCTTCCGGTGATCGATGAGGAGAAGTGCACTGGATGCGGGATCTGTTTGGACAACTGCCCCAAGGAGGTGCTCACGCTAGCCCCTCGGGGAATGGGTGTCCACGTCCGATGCCATTCCCACGACAAGGGGGGACAGGTCAAGAAAGTCTGTCGTGTCGGTTGCATCGGTTGCGGTGCGTGTGTCCGAATCTGTCCGTACGAGGCACTTTCGCTTGACGATGGTTTAGCGATTATGGACTACAGCCGCTGCCAGCAATGTGGCTTATGTGTCGATCAATGCCCCACACACAGTATCACCAGCCTGATCCAGGGGAAATCAAAATCCCATATCGATCCTGCTCAGTGCACCGGATGCACCGCCTGTGAAGGGGCATGCCCTGTGGACGCCATTTCAGGGGAGCCTGAACAGCTCCATAGTGTCGATGAGCATCGGTGCACGGGCTGTAGAATCTGTCCCTCTCTCTGTCCGGTTAAAGCGATCACCATGGTGAACGAGGAATAATTGGGATCTCTGACTGCTCTGTCCAAGGTCCGACATTTCAGGGGTGGGGTTCATCCCCAGGATCGGAAAGGACTATCGAGACACAAGGCCATCGAACTCCTCCCTGTCCCGAGGCGGCTCGTCATCCCCCTGTCGCAACATATCGGAGCCCCGTGCGAGCCTCTGGTCTCCCCGGGTGAGCCTGTCAAGAAAGGGCAAAAGATTGGAGAGGCCAAGGGTTTTGTCTCGGTACCCGTTCATGCCCCAACATCTGGGAGGGTTTCGAGGATCGGGAATTTCCCTCATCCCCTCGGAAGACCCTTGCCTGCGATTGAAATCGAATCCGATGGCGTGGATGAGTGGGCAGATGATATCCATGGACGAGAGGATGTTCCCTCCCTCGCCCCAGACGACCTGAGGGCTATCATCCGGGAAAAAGGAATCGTGGGAATGGGGGGAGCCACCTTTCCCACCCATGTAAAACTCAGTCCTCCAGAGGGGAAGACCATCGATACCCTGATCATCAACGGGGCTGAGTGTGAACCCTACCTCACGGCGGACTACAGACTGATGGTGGAAGAACCGGAAAAGGTGATCGGCGGCATGAGAATCATGATGACTATTCTGGGGGTTGAAAGCGTCTTCATCGCCATCGAAGCAAACAAACCCGAAGCCATTGAGGCGATGAGAAAAACCCTGGGGAGAGAGCCGCAAGTGGAGGTGACGGTTTTGGACGTGAAATATCCTCAGGGCGCCGAAAAGCAGCTCATCAAGACGTTGGTCAACCGAGAGGTCCCGTCTTCGGGGGGACTCCCCATGGACGTCGGGGTCCTCGTTCAAAACGTTGGAACTGCGGCCGCCATTCACCAGGCTGTCTGGCTGGGAATCCCCCTGATAGAGAGGGTCGTGACGGTCACCGGTGAGGGGATTCATGAGCCCAAGAATCTCAGGGTCAGGATTGGCACACCCGTCGGCGTCCTGCTAGAGGCCTGTGGGGGCTTCACGGAGAGACCGGGAAAGTTGGTTTTTGGGGGACCCATGATGGGCATCAGCCAGTATACGACGGACGTTCCCGTGATCAAGGGTACCTCTGGGATCCTGGTTCTGCCTGCCTCCGAGGTTCAGATGAAAGAGGCGCAAACCTGCCTTCGATGCGGAACCTGTGTGAGGGTCTGCCCGATGAATCTTCTGCCAAACGCCATCGGTGTTTCGGCTATCCGAGATCGTTTTGATGAAGCCGAAAAACATTACCTGTTGGATTGCATTGAATGCGGGGCATGTGCGTACGGTTGTCCCGCAAAAATCCCTCTGGTTCATTGGATACGGTATGCCAAGGCAGAGGTTCTGGCCAAAAGGAGCAAAAAATAGAAACCCTGCCTTGGATCATTCGTCTCATGGGATCGATCGGTGTGATCTCCCAGGGATGGGTGGTGACCTGATGGAATTGGCCGAACCGGAAACACGAAATCGGAGATTCGAATTTCGAGCTGATCAAGCGACGGTCTTACCCGAACTCTCTCGTGGGTCCGTCATTGCAGGTTGCCAGAGAATCAAATAGTCAGGCCGTTACGATGTCTGATCAACCGTTCATTCTCTCCTCCTCTCCTCATCTTTACAGTGAAGCGTCTGTCTCAGGAATCATGGGATCGGTTCTCGTCGCCCTTTTACCCGCTACTGCAACAGGGATCTATCTTTTTGGCTCTCATGCCCTTCTGATCATTCTGGTGGCTACGGGCTCGGCCGTGGCGATCGAAGCCCTGTGTCAGAAAGTCCTGAGAAGGAATATCACCATCACCGATTGGAGCGCCGCGGTGACGGGTCTACTTTTGGCGCTGAATCTTCCGCCCGGTTCCCCATGGTGGATGGCTCTTCTTGGCTCGGGCCTCGCGATTGTTGTGGGCAAGCAGATATACGGAGGTCTTGGGAATAACCCGTTCAATCCAGCACTCGTGGCCAGGGTGATTCTTCTGATCTCATTCCCCGTTCAGATGACAACCTGGTGGGAGCCAAAACGCGCTTTTCTCGGCACAGCCGATGTTGTGACCACGGCCACCCCCCTGGGAGAGATGAAAACCCATCTGATGCTGAGGGGAAGCCTTGAGGGATTTACGATGGATCGGCTGATCGATCCTTTGATTGGAAACGTGGGGGGATGTGTTGGAGAGGTTTCTGTGATTGCCCTGGCTATGGGTGGAATCTATCTCCTGGGCCGGAGGGTGATTTCATGGCATATCCCCGGAGCCTTTCTGGGCACCGTCTTTTTGGCGACCGCACTTCTCTGGGAGATTAATCCTCAACGATTCATAAACCCTCTTTTCCATCTTTTTACAGGGGGCCTTTTTCTGGGAGCCATCTACATGGCAACAGACATGGTGACGACCCCGGTAACCCGATGGGGCATGATTCTCTTCGGCTTGGGATGTGGCCTCATCACGGTCACTATCCGGGTCTTTGGGGGCTACCCGGAGGGAGTATCTTTCTCCATACTGTTGATGAACGCGGCAACCCCTTTGATCGACCGCTTCACCGCGCCCAAACCTTTCGGATGGGTGGGATCGAAAGGGACCTAGGACACGCGTCTGGGAGAGGCGAATGACCCCGGGTGAGGAAGATCGCTGAATCATGAAAGAAATCTCTAAGCTCATGCTCGTTCTAACCGCAATCTGCTTTGCAGCATCCCTTGCCTTAACGCAGGTGTACGAGCTGACCCGGGAACCTATCGCCCATCAAAAACGGCTAGAGGTTCTCCGGGCGATTCGAGCGGTGCTCCCGGATATCAACAATGAGCCAGACCGAGATCTGGTTCGCCTTCAGTTTGACGAGCCAGGCGGTCAGTCGAAGGAGGTCACCTTTTTTCGAGGCCGACTCGACCGTGAATTGGCCGGAGTTGCTTTTGTTGTTGATTCCCGTGAGGGATACGGGGGGAGAATTGAAATTATGCTGGGGGTTGACCCTCAGGGGACCGTCCTGGGTGTTGAGGTCCTGGGCCATCTGGAAACACCAGGGCTGGGAGCCAAAATCGCTGAAAAGTCATTCCGGCAGCAATTCGTGGGCAGGAGGCTGGAGAACACGCGATGGGCCGTACGAAAGGATGGAGGCGATATAGACCAGATCACAGGGGCAACGATCTCCCCCCGTGCTGTTGTCAAGGCCATTCAAAGGGGATTGGAGATTTATCGGGAAAACCAAGGGAGAATCCTGGAGGAACAGATAAGCGGTCCGGGGTCAGTTGTCAGGGATCAGGGTTCGGTTGGCAGCGCCGATCCCTGACAGCTGAAAGCTGAACCCTTAGGAGAAGAGATGGGAGTGACAGGGGAATTTGCCAAAGGGCTTTGGAAGGAGAACCCGATTTTTAGACTGGTTCTCGGTATGTGTCCGGCCTTGGCCGTCACAACGGCCGCTATCAACGGGGTGGCTATGGGGCTTGCCACGACTTTTGTCCTTATCGGCTCCAATTTGGTTGTCTCCCTGATTCGGAATCTGATCCCCCCCCGGGTTCGCCTGCCAGCCTTCATCGTTGTCATTGCCTCTTTTGTCACCATTGTCGATCTGGTCATGGCGGGTTTTTTTTTCCAACTCCACAAGACCCTGGGGGTCTTCATTCCCCTGATTGTGGTGAACTGTGTCATCCTTGGACGGGCTGAGGCTTTCGCGTCGAAAAACCCGATCCGCCAGTCCTTGGCCGATGGATTGGGGATGGGGGTCGGCTTCACCTTATCTCTCATGGTCTTAGGGAGCATTCGGGAGATTCTCGGGAATGGAGCCCTCTTCTCTGTCCCCCTCATGGGAGAATCCTTTCTCCCCCTTCTGGTCATGGTCCTCCCCCCAGGGGCCTTTATCACCCTGGGATTCCTCCTTGCAGCCATCAATTGGGTGGGGCAAAAGAATCGACAGAACTGATCCGGTGGAGAGGCGTGGACCCAACCCGATGGCTGCCTAAGATTGGTTGCATTGAGAGAGGGGTTATGGTAAATAAAGGCTGAGAACCCGAAAAGGCATGAGAATCCTCCATGAGGGGCCAAAGGGTACGGTCCTTCGACATGGGCCGAGGGGGTTCGTTTGCGTGAGGGTTCCCTGCACGGAACAGCGTTGATCGTCTCGTTTGAGCTTGGGAGGTTTCTTTTTTTTGCCTCAGCTTGTGAAAATTATCTCAGATTAGGAGGAATGACCTTGTACAAGATTCTTTCCAAAAGGGAAATGGCTGAGGAAACGGTTTGCGAATTCATCCTCGAGGCGCCCAAGATTGCGGCAAAGGCTGAACCCGGTCAATTCGTTGTGGTCCGGGCCAACGAAACGGGCGAGAGAATTCCTCTGACCATGGCTGATACGGACAGTGAAAGGGGGACGATCACGATCATTTTTCAGGTTGTGGGAAAGTCGACCGCTCTCCTACGGACGTTTGAGGTTGGCGATTCGATTGCAGATGTGATCGGTCCCCTGGGCAGACCAACCCATGTTGAAAACCTCGGCAAGGTCGTCTGCGTAGGCGGGGGAACGGGCGTGGCCGTGATGCATCCCATCACCAGAGCCTATAAGAGAGGGGGGAATCATGTCATTGCTATCATCGGAGCCCGCACCAAAGACCTCCTCATCCTGGAGGGGGAGATGAGGGCTGCCAGCCATGATCTGCGTGTGTGCACAGATGACGGGAGCTATGGTCACCATGGATTTGTCACCGACGTCCTGAAGCAGATCCTAGACCAGGACCAGAGTGTGAACCTTGTGGTGGCGATCGGCCCGGTTCCCATGATGAAATTCCTCTGCAAGCTCACACAGACTTACGGGGTTAAAACAATAGTGAGCCTCAATCCGATCATGGTGGACGCCACCGGAATGTGCGGGGCTTGCCGCGTTTCTGTTGGAGGGGTGACGCGGTTCTGCTGTGTGGATGGACCCGAATTCGATGGGCATGCCGTGGATTTCGACGAGCTCACCCAGCGGCAGAGGGCTTATCTGACCGAGGAAAAAACCTCCTTGGAGAGATTCATGGGGCAGACTCCCAGGGAGTGATAAATCGGGAGAGATAGAGGAGGCTTAAGGTGTCAACTCTTGGAGGATGGAGATGTCCGATGTGAAGCCCAAAAAGGAAAAGATTCCCAGGCAGAAGATGCCCGAGCAGTCCCCTGATGCACGGAGGAGGAACTTTGACGAGGTCCCTTTTGGCTACAGCCCGGAAACAGCACAACTGGAGGCCTCTCGATGTCTTCAGTGTAAGAAACCCAAGTGTATTGAAGGATGTCCGGTGGAAATCGACATTACGGGGTTTATCAAGCTGGTTGTCGAGGGGGATTTTGACGGCTCAGCCAGGAAGATCAAGGAGACCAACAGTCTGCCGGCGGTTTGTGGCCGGGTTTGTCCTCAGGAGGATCAGTGCGAAAAGGTCTGCATTCTCGGAAAAAAGGGGGAACCTGTGGCCGTTGGCAGGCTGGAGCGCTTTGTCTCGGATTGGGAACGAACCAAGGGAGAGATGATTCTTCCGGAAAAGGCGGCTCCAACGGGCAAGAGGGTTGCCGTGGTGGGATCTGGTCCTGCTGGTCTCACCGTGGCAGGAGATCTCATTCTCAAAGGCCATGAGGTCACGGTTTTTGAGGCCCTCCACAAACCCGGCGGTGTTCTGATCTACGGTATTCCAGAATTCCGTCTCCCCAAAACCATCGTGGAAGCTGAAGTGAATTACCTGGAAAAACTCGGGGTTAGAGTGGAATGTAATTCGGTCATCGGGCGAATCGAGACGATTGACGGACTCTTTGAGAACGGGTTCGACGCGGTCTTTTTGGGCCTTGGGGCAGGGCTCCCCCTGTTCATGAATATTCCGGGGGAAAACCTCTGTGGGATATATTCGGCCAATGAGTATCTCACCCGATCCAACCTGATGAAGGCCTATCTTTTTCCAGAATATGACACCCCCATCGCCCGGGGCAAGGACGTTTGTGTTCTGGGGGCGGGAAATGTGTCGATGGATTCTGCCCGGACAGCCCTGCGTTTGGGAGCTGACAGAGTCCGTATCGTCTACAGAAGATCAAGGGCAGAGATGCCGGCCCGGATTGAGGAGATCCATCACGCCGAAGAAGAAGGGGTTGAGTTTCATCTATTAACCACTCCCGTGCGGTTTCTCGGAAACGACGACGGATGGGTAAGGGGCATGGAGTGCATCAAGATGGAACTGGGGGAACCCGATGACTCCGGCAGGCGACGCCCCGTCCCCATTAAGGGGTCGGAGCACACCATGGAGTGCGACCTTGTGGTCGTCGCCATTGGAGCGGGAGCCAACCCCCTTCTCCCGGCCGAGACGCCCGGGCTTGAGCTCAACAGGAGGGGGTATATCGTTGCCGACCTCAACACGGGACAGACCACCAAACCAGGGGTCTGGGCAGGAGGAGACATCGTCACCGGATCTGCAACCGTGATCCTGGCCATGGGGGCTGGTCGGCAAGCGGCAAACTCTATCCACGATTACCTGACACGAGACCAGAAGACCTGGCCAAAGGGAGGGTAACCGCAACCCGTATTGCGTCTCCAACGATCCCCTGCACGGCTCAACGGTAGGGGTGGATATTGCTGTGGGTCGCTGATTTCGCCGACTTACACTTGCCGATCTCTTCTCAGCCAACAGAAATGCCCTACCCCGCCGAGGGACAATCCGTCGAAACCTTTTACGGTGAAGGACGGCCCCTTCGCGGCAGGGTTCGATCAGGCTCGCTTTGAACCGAATGGTCTCGATATTCGTCTTGGAAGTCTCTTCTCTAGATCGGTTGCAAGGCAAAGATCATTCGCGGTCTTTGCAGGCCTTCCCTTCTGTATCGCAAGGGAACTTCTCAGTGTGC
>CAYGBW010000112.1:0-13859 GCA_964348185.1 uncultured Thermodesulfobacteriota bacterium
GAATCTCGCCCCTTCGGGAACACTCTCCTTCGGCAAGCTCAGGACAGGCTCTTCGCCAAGACGGGTAGCCCCAAAAACTCCGTAATGTTCGCTCCAGGGACATTTTTCAGTGACGACTATTTAAATGTTCTTGCTCCATTCCTCTTCATTCTGACTCCTGACTTCTGACTCCTGGTTTTCTATTCTGACTCCTGACTTCTCATGTGATTAGAATAAGTGTTGAGGGTTGGGACGCTTGAACCGTCTCACTGCGCCCTGTTTGACATTTCGTCCACTGGATGCTAGATTTAGGCTTTTATGAGGGACAAGACAACGAGGAAGATAAAGACCAAGGACCTCCGATCCTACCCCTTTTACGTTCGTCGGGGAAAACTGGTCGTCCTGTCGGGACCGGATAGGGAGAAGACCCGAGCGGTGGATTTGCCGGAGTTGACCATTGGTTGCAAAGAGGACAACCATCTGATTCTCACGGATTCTACCGTATCGAGGCATCATGCTGTCCTGATAGAATCGGGTGGGGGGTATCTGATCAGGGATCTCGATAGCACCAATGGAACCTATCTGGATGGGGTGCGCATAAAAGAGGCCGTTCTGGAATTTGGGAGAGTCATCACCCTCGGTGAGACCCAGATAAAGTTCGTCCCCTACCAGGAGAAAATCGAGGTCTTCCCCAGCTCAAAAAAAGCCTTCGGGGAGGTCTATGGCCAATCTTTAGAGATGCGTAACATATTTGGCATCTTGGAAAGAGTGGCCTCCACGGATGTGACGATTATCCTGGAGGGAGAAACGGGAACGGGAAAGGAGTTGTTGGCCAGGGCCATTCATGGGAACAGTTCAAGAGTCAAAGGCCCCTTTGTGGTCTTTGACTGTGGCTCTGTAGCCGAGAATCTCATCGAGAGTGAACTCTTTGGTCACGAAAAGGGTGCCTTCACAGGGGCCACCTATTCCCGCCAGGGGGTGTTTGAGATGGCCCAGGGGGGAACACTCTTCCTCGATGAGATCGGAGAACTCAGCCTGGACCTCCAGCCCAAGCTTCTGAGGGTACTGGAGACCCGAGAGGTGAAACGGGTGGGGGGAAGTCGGACGATGCACATCAACGTCCGTTTGATTGCGGCCACCCATCGGAACCTCGCCACGGAGGTCCGAAAGGGAACGTTTCGGGAGGACCTCTTCTATCGCCTTTCCGTGTTAAGGCTGCGCATTCCACCCCTGAGGGAGAGAAAGGAGGACATCCCTCTCATCACCCAGCAGCTTCTCCGAAGTCTTTCTCAAGAGTACAGCATTGACGCTGTTCTGGATATAGCCCGTGAAACGTTGGAGATCCTTAATTCCTATGATTGGCCGGGGAACGTAAGGGAACTTCGGAACGTTTTGAGCAGGGCCATGGCCATGGGGAGGCGAACCGTGGTTCGGCCAGGGGACCTTCTCTTGTCGTCTGATTCAGATTCGTCTGATGAGGCGATGGACTCTCTGATTGGGAGGTCTCTGGAGGAGATCGAAAGAACGGCTATCATTCAGACCCTGAGGGCCCACCAGGGCAACAAGACTCAGACAGCCAGAGCACTTGGGATTGCTTACTCAACCCTGTATGAGAAGATCAAAAAACACCACATCCAGTAGACTCCATCCCATCCCCCTTTGAAAGGGACTCCGACTTCCCACCCCACGAAATCCGGAGACCCCTATTCGATTTTCGAATAGGGGGCGCTGCCGCCTTTTTGGGATCCTCCCCTTTTTCTTTCTCCATGTAGGGAGAATTAGTTATTGAATTCATAGACTTACAATAGATTCTCCTCTCAGCCAAAAGACGGAGGCCCCATGGCATGGCCATTGCTCTAGCACCTCACGAAAAAAGGGAGGAAGACCGATGTTTTCCCCATTCCAGCAGATCCAGGGTACCATGAAGTTTCTGGTCCATGAAGGACTGGCAGGAAAGAAACCGGAAAAGAGAGGAGATCCGCTGGCACCTGGGACAGTCATCGACGGGCGCTACCGGATTGAGGAGTGCCTCGGAGGCGACGGAACGCAGAGGCTTTACGCAGTGAATCACGTTCGGAACGAAGGGGTTTGTCCCTTCTGTCGCCTGAAGCTGAAGGAAACTCAGGGTTGTTTTTGCAACCACTGTGGAGCCGCAGTTCGAGAGAAGTTGATTCAAATGGAAGCGCTCCGTGGGCCGATAGATCCACAATTGATCCTAAGACTGCTGGGCGTCTCTCATCCCGGGATTGCGCAAATCTTTGACATCCTCTCTGAGGGATCGACCGTCTATCTCTTTTCTCAGTACTTTCACGGAGTAACGCTTGATCGTCTGGAAGGGATGCTTACGGCCGAGCAGATTCGAAGGGCAGGGATTTGCCTCATCGAAACCGTGGAATATCTCCATGCTCAGGGACTCTGCCGCATGAATCTCCGCCCATCCAATCTCAAGTTGGTGGACAACAGACCCCGACTCCTCAGCTTGAGCGCATGCCGACTAAAAAGCGATTTGCCCGGAAAGGAACTCGACTGGGTTGATCGGGAGGATTTCAGGAGACTCCTTGAGACACTAGAGCAACTGGCGGCCGAATACGTGGAGGAAGTTCAGGACGAGATGCTTTGTCGTCTCCTGGTTGCCCTTGAAGAGATAATCGGAAAGGGTACCCTTGCTGCAAGGGATGTTGAGGAGGCTCTCGCTCGCTTGTAGTCTGAGTGTCAGGCTAAATTCCCGCCATTCAGAATACATACCGTCGCATGCTCACATTCAGGAGCAATCCGATTCCCGCCATCACGGCGATGGTCGACGACCCGCCAAGACTGAGAAAGGGGAGGGGAATTCCCACCACGGGCATCATTCCCAGCACCATCCCCAAGTTTGTGAAGATGTGCCAGAATATCATGGCCACAACCCCGAATGCCCCGATGGCCCCAAAACGATCTTTGGAGCGGACACTGATTTGAAGGCCCAACAGAAGGACGAGGAAGAAGAGAATCAAGAGAACAACGGAACCCAAGAATCCCCACTCCTCGGCCAGATTGCAGAGAATAAAATCGGTGTGACGGGCCGGGATAAATCCGAGCTTTGTGTAGGTTCCAGCGAGAAAACCCTTTCCTGCCAATCCTCCTGAGCCGATCGCAATTTTTGACTGCTGAACGTGATAGCCGGCCCCCAGGGGATCGAGACCCGGGCTGAAAAAGGCCAGGATTCGCTCCTTCTGGTAATCCTTGAGATAGTAATTCCATAACAGAGGAAGGGCAGCCAGGCCACTCACAGCGAGAATTAGGAAGGATTTCAGCCGAATTCTCACGAAGAAAAGGATCGAAAACAGAATGAGAAACAGGACAATTGCCGTTCCAAGGTCCGGTTGGAGGAGAATCAAAGCGGCCGGGGCAACGGTTCCCAGGAAAGGGATGATTAAGTCCCTCAACATGTATCCGTCTGTTTTGGGGTTGTTGGTAAAAAACTTTGCCAGAGCCAGGACCAGACTGAATTTGACGGCTTCCGAAGGCTGGAAAGAAAAGGGGCCGAATCGGATCCAACGCTGAACGCCTCCCGTAACCAGGTGATTAATCACGAGAACCACCAGAGGGATTAGAGAAGCCGCAAAAATAGGATAAGCAAATGTCCGATAGTGTCGGTAATCGATGAAGGCAACCAATAGCATCACCACGAAGCCCAGAGCGAACCAGAGCGTCTGCCTGAGATATATCGGAATTCCATCGATTTGCTGGCCGAGAGTTGTACTGTACAGGTTGAGCACGCCGATCGCCATGAGGGAGGCAACCAGAACAACGAGGGGCCAGTCAAAATGGTCCATGAGTCTTCGATCAATGAGATAGATCACGACGGGTTTCCTTAAAGGCAACGCTTCCAGGGGTTGGCTGGGTTTGTTGCAAGGCACTCTCAATGATTGTTCGGGCTACAGGCGCTGCAGCCGATGCTCCGTGCCCCCCATGCTGGATAAGGACGGCAACAGCGATGAAGGGTTTTTCCTGGGACGCATAGGCTACAAACCACGCATGGTCTCGATACCGCAGGGGAATCTCTTCCTCGTTTTCAATGTCTTCCACTTGTTCAAGCTTCACGACTTGAGCGGTGCCGGTTTTTCCAGAGACCGAAACGTCCTTGATCCTTGCGATCCTTCCCGTTCCTTTCGGATCGGTCACGACTCCCCTGAGGGCCTCACGGATCAATTCGAGGCTTTTTTCGGATAGGGCGACGCGTCGGGCCACCATGCTCGGGTATTCCTCGATGATATTCCCATCGACGTCCTCGACCCGCTGAACGACCTGAGGTCTATACAGGATTCCTCCGTTGGCAATGGCCGCAATCATGTTGGCCATCTGAATGGGGGTGACCAGAACCGCCCCCTGTCCAATGCCTGAAACCAGGGTCTCCCCCTCGTACCATGCCTCACCGTGCCTTTTTCTCTTCCATTCCGTGGTGGGTATGAGACCCGGTTTTTCATCCCCGAGCTCGATTCCCGTTGTCTTTCCAAACCCGAGTTCTCTCGCATAGCGAGCGATGGTGTCGATTCCCAATCTGAGAGCGACCTGGTAGAAATAAACGTCGCAGGACTCCACAATCGCCTTCCGAAGGTTTACAATACCATGGCCCCCCTTTTTCCAGCAGCGGTAGGTTTTTCTTCCCAAGGTGTAGAACCCGGGACACCTCAGCGTCTCCTCAGGTGTGATGGCCTCCTCTTCCAATGCAGCGACAGCGGTGACGATCTTAAAAACCGAACCGGGGGGATACTGTCCCTGGATGGCCTTGTTCTGGAGAGGATGAAAGGGGGTGTTCAAGAGGTTAAGCCAGTCCTGTGCTCGAATACCTGATGCAAAGAGATCGGGATTGAAGGAGGGGGTGCTGGCCATGGCCAGGATCCTTCCTGACCGGGGGTCCAGGGCGATGGCGGCCCCGATTTTGCCTTTCAGCGAATCTTCCATGGTTTTCTGAATTTCCAGGTCAA
Source organism: uncultured Thermodesulfobacteriota bacterium (assembly GCA_964348185.1). GTDB lineage: Bacteria > Desulfobacterota > BSN033 > WVXP01 > WVXP01 > CAYGBW01. The sequence goes on from CAYGBW010000112.1 coordinate 4,947, forward strand.
TCGTGAGGACCACGTTGTGACCCGGTTGGGGGGAAACGCTGCTGAGAATCCTGATCTCTCGACCTACGGAATCTACCTCAACCTGGCGTCCTCCATCGACCTGCCGAAGCTTGCCCTCCCATTGCTTCTCCACCCCGTCTTTACCAATGAAATCCCCCAAATGGTAGCCCTGGGATGCCATCTTCTTCAGCTCGCTCTGATCGATCTCACCCAGGTATCCCAACAGGTGAGAGGCGAGAGAGTCGTAATTGTACGACCTTCGGGGAACCACGTCAATCACCATCCCGGGAAGATCCAGCTTTTGGGTTTCCAGATAGGCCAACTCCTTCCTGGAGATATCCCCCTTGATCAAGACAGGATGAAAAGGCTGGCGGCTGTTCTGACGGGTTATGCGGGATTTCACTTCCTTTGGCGCCGGGTTCAGAATCGTGGCCATTCTGGATGCAACCCGATCAATATCGTCAATGTCTTCTGGAACCAGAGAAACCTGAAAAGAAGGACGGTTGTCCACAAGGATCCGCTTGTTCTGATCCAGGATCATCCCCCGAGAGGCGGGAACCCTCCGAATTCGGATCCGGTTGTTTTTGGCAAGTTGGGTGAATTCCTCCCCTTTGATGATTTGCAGGTACCAAAGTCGGGAGAGGACAAAGACAAAAAAAACAGAAAGAGCGATGAGGAGGTACGGGTAGGTCGACTTCAGGTCATCCAGTTGATTGGAAGCGTACCGCATCTTGTAGGCCCCTTTTTCATAAAGCCAGGAGTCTGGACCGCTTTAACAAAGCAAAGCAGAATGGTGCAGCCAAAGTCGTCAAAAGAATGGGGTAGAGGATCAATCGGCCCACCGGAGAAGGCAGAGTCGGCGAAAACGGGGCAACGCTGATCAGAATAAGGAGTATGGCCGCCTCAATTGAAGCCCCCATTGAAACCAGTACGAGCCCAGCCCAGGAAGACTCGAAGTATAGATGGCCTCGCATGGCGTAAACACAGAAGAAGACGAGGGTCTTGGTCAGAGCGAAGAATCCCAGTGTACTTCCAGCAAACACGTCCATGAGGCACCCGAGCAGGAATGCAAGCAACGCCCCGGAAAATGGTGATTGGGAGATGCCGAGGTAGACCACCAGAACCAGGACGAGGTCAGGTCTGATGGAAAGATGGGGCAGTACGGTTGTCTGGAGGAAAAGCGCCGCCAGTCCAGCTACCAGAAAGGTCGCACCTTTTTTCATGAACGAGTTCTCCAGGTTTGCCTCATTGGCCCAAAGCTTCGTCCCTATCAAGAATCACGAAGACTTCCTCCAGTTTCCTGGAGTCCACTGAGTGACTGATCTCAACCTTCTGGAAGACCCCGTACGGCTTTTTCTCGACTTCTTTGACCGTTCCGACCATCAGGCCCTTGGGAAAACGGCCGCCAAGGCCTGACGTGATTACCCGATCTCCCAGGGATACGTCTTCCTGCCGGGAGACATAACTGAGATCGCAGAGTTCCTCTCCCTTGCCCTGGACAATACCCCTGGCCCGACTGGTCTGACAGATCGCATCGACGGAAGAGTTGTAGTCGGTGATCAGCAGGACTCTTGACACGTCTCGAGAGGTATTGATGACCTGCCCGACAAGCCCAGCGGCAGCGACGACGACCATTCCCTTGTTTACACCGTCACTGCTTCCCTTGTTAATGATAATCGTCCGAAACCAGCTTGAGGCATCTTGGCCGATGAGCTCTGCTGGCAATGTAAGCTTGGGGATCTTTTTCTTAAAATTCAGAAACCTTCTCAGCCGTTCATTGGCGATGGCCATCTCAGCCAGTTCCACATTCTTTTGTTCCAGTTCCACGACGAGCTTCCTCAACCTCTCGTTCTCTTCCCTCAAATGGACGAGCAATACATAGCTCTGGATCGCATCCGTGATGGCCCTTGCGGTCGCGTAATAGACTCGCTGAAATGGGGAAAGAATCTCCATGAAAAAATCCGGAAGCAGGGGAAGGCTGGAAGGCTGACCCGTGCGAGAGGACATCATGAGCAAAGAAGTGAGCAGAAGGACCAAGGCCAAGAGGAACAGGCGGTATCTTTTCGCAAATGTGCCGTTTTTTGCTCTCATGGCCTAGAAAGCAAGGGTTGCGTTCTTGAGGAGTTCGATGTCGTCTAAGACCCGGCCCGCCCCCATGACCACAGCGGAGAGTGGATCATCCGCGATGGTGATGGGGACACTCGTGACTTCTCTCAGGAGTACGTCCAGACTCTTCAGAAGGGCACCCCCACCCACAAGAACGATTCCCTTGTCCACGATATCGGCGGCCAGTTCGGGGGGCGTCTTCTCCAGGGTGATCCGGACGGTCTCAACGATCGTGTTGATGGGGTCCATCAGCGCCTCTCTGATTTCTTCGGCATTGACTTCAAGGGTTTTCGGAATCCCCGTCACGAGATCTCGGCCCTTGATTTCCATGGAGTGAGAGTCTTCGTCGGGGTAGGCGGTCCCGATCGTCATCTTGATGATTTCAGCGGTTCGATCGCCGATCAAAAGGCTGTACTTCCGCTTCACGTACTGGACAAGGGCTTCATCCATCTTGTCGCCCGCCACCCGGATCGACTGACTCGTGACGATGCCTGACAGGGAGATGACGGCCACTTCGGTCGTTCCCCCTCCTATATCGATGATCATGTTCCCGGTGGCATCCTTGATGGGTAGGTCCGCGCCAATCGCCGCGGCCATGGGTTCCTCGATCAAGTAGATTTCTCGGGCTCCAGCAGACTCGGCTGATTCTCTTACTGCCCGCTTTTCCACCGGTGTGATGCCGGAGGGCACACCGATGACCACCCGTGGACGGACGAAGGTCTTGCGGTTATGAGCCCGGAGGATAAAATAACGAAGCATCTCCTCTGTGACTTCGAAATCGGCAATCACTCCGTCTTTCATGGGCCGAATGGCAGTGATCGATCCTGGGGTCCTTCCCAGCATTTCCTTCGCCAATTTCCCTACGGCGACAACAGTCTGCTCTCCTCTGGGGTTTCTTTGGACAGCCACAACGGAAGGCTCCCTGAAGACAATTCCTTTCCCCTTCAGATAGACAAGGGTATTGGCGGTTCCGAGGTCAATGGCCAAATCATTCGAAAACACTCCCAGTAACTGGTTGAAGACCATAGAATTCTCCTCATCTTAAAGCCAAATCACCGGCCTCATCAGCAATTCCCGGTTTATCCTTTCAAGCGCTTACCAGCCCACCTTAAACGTGCTATATTATCAAAGGAAATGGAAGAGATCAAGACCGGTGATGTCTCGAGATTTCCGCAAGGCTCTGTGTGGAATCTGAGTCGCAACGCTCTTCGTTTTTGGTATCTTGAGGAGTCCCCTTTACCGTCCAGAGGGTGGCATCCTGTCTGACGCGATGAGTCGGGTTCGATTCTCAGAGCCTAGGGGCACCAGAGAATCGGGTGCAAGGGAAAGTGATGCAAAATTTGGACCAAGGAGGATGAGAAATGCTGAAGTTGATGAGAGAGAAGGCTCAATCCTGGATGATCAAGGTCATGTTTGGGATTATCATCATCGTCTTTGTGTTCTTTTATGGATATGGTCGGAAATCGGGCGAGAGAAAGGTCGTTGCTGAAGTCAATGGAACAAAGATCATGGAGGGCGTCTTCAGAAGTGAGTATCAAAAGGCCTATGAGAACCTGGCCAGGCTGTATCAAAGCATTTACAAGGACCGGTTCGATGCGGGAATGATAGACCGTCTCGCCCTCGGCGACAGAGTTCTGAACACCCTCATCGACCAAACCTTGATGGTCCAGGAAGCCGAGAAACTGTCTCTCCAGGTCAGTGCCCAGGAGCTTCAATCTGCCATCCATTCAATGCCTGTGTTCCAAGAGGATGGCAAGTTCAATCCGGAGCGGTTCTCCGCGATCTTGGCGGCGAACCAGGTCAGCGCCGATGAGTTTGAAGAGGCCGAAAAACGCAGTCGCCTCATCACAAAACTCACAGACTTGATAAGCCTGGGAGGAGTTGACCTTTCAGACCAGGAGATTCTGGAAGCCTTTACCCTGGAGAATGAGAAGATCAACCTTCAGTATGTTCGGTTCAATCCCCCTGACTATGAGAAGTCGATCTCAGTAGATGATTCAGAACTGGAGGCCTACTTTGCCAGTAACAGCGCCCGGTTTGAGACGCCTCCCAGGGTTCGGGCACAGTATCTGGTTTTCGCCGTTGAAGACTTTCTCAAGACGGCCTCGGTCAACCCGGAGGAGATTCAGGAGGAATACGAGTACAGACGGGACGAGTTCCGGGTCCCCAAAAGGATCAAAGTCAGCCATATCCTCATCAAGGGAGAGGGCGATAATGGAGAGAAATCGTTGGAAGAGGCGCGGGAAAAAGCAGAGGGCATCCTGGATGAGGCAAGGGGGGGAGGGGATTTTGCAGCGCTTGCCCAAGAGCACTCGGAAGATCCCGACTCTGCCAAGAAGGGAGGCTCCATCGGCTGGGTGAGACAAGGTGAGGGGGTCCCGGAATTAGTGGAGGTTGCCTTCACCCTCAAGGAGGGAGAGATTGGCCCCATTGTCGAGAGCGATGAAGGGCTCCACATTGTCAAGGTGGACGACGTGGAGGAGGAAAGGGTGAAGAGTCTCAAGGAGGTAGAGGGAGCGCTAAGAACCGAACTCACCCGGGCCAAGAGTCGTCAGTTGGCTGAAGACGAGGCGCAGCAGGCATTCTTTGCGACTTACGAATCCAGGGACCTGGAGGGTTATGCCAGAGAAACGGGAAGGGCCCTCAAGACGACACCCCTCTTTTCGAGAAATGAACGGATAGAGGAGGTCAAGGGAAACTTGGAATTCAATAGCCTCGCCTTCTCTCTGCAAGAGGACGAGGCCTCTTCACCCCTGGAAATCGGCGGGGATCATTACCTTATCCAGGTGATTGATCGGGAGAATTCTCGGATACCAGAATTTGAGGAGGTCAAGGATAAAGTCAGAGACGAGGTCTTGAAGGAGAAGGCCGCGGACAAGGCTGAGTCCGAGGCCGAAGAGCTGGTAAAAGCCATAAAGGCGGGCAAATCGATGGCCGAATCTGCCGTGGCGAGGGGCTTGAAGGTTGAGGAGACGGGGCTTTTCGAGAGGGGGGGCGGTTATGTTCCCCGCGTTGGCCCCATCCAGGCTCTGGGGGAGGAGATTTTCTCGGTATCGCCGGAGAGTCCTCTTCTCGAAAAGGTTGTCTCCTATGGGAAGGTTTTCTTTGTCATGGAGCTGAAAGAGGAACAGAAGATCGACATGGAAGAATTCGAATCGGAAAAGGAGCAGTTCAAGAGGAGGCTCTATGCCGCGAAAGGGGAACAAGTCGTCCGGCAATGGCTTGACAGCCTCCGGAAGAATTCGGAGATTAAAATCAGGGAAGAGAACCTCCCCTTCTAGGCGCTTATAGCGCGGCATCGAGAATTCTTTGTCGATATGACCATAACCGCAGCGGCTAAAATTCGAATATCGAAACCGGCTCGGCTGAGCTCGTCGCAGGCCGAAACAATATCGAATGACCAAAATTCAAATGACAAAAACTGGACACCCCAGGAAAACTAGATTCTATCCATTTTGCTTTGAGCATTACAAAATTTGGATTTCGAATTTAATTCGAATTTCGTGCTTCGGATTTCGGCCTGCGACGAGCTCAGGCTTCCACGATCTCAGACGAGTCGCCGAGTCGATGTCGATATTCGATTTGGTTGCAGCCGAAGGCCGCCTTAGGAGAGTATCTCTTTAAAGCCCCCTGTCCTGTCTCATTTTCAACTTTGGAATCCACACCCCAAAGGAAAGGCGGTAGGCCGATCCCCCCCCCGCGTACTGGAGGTGGTAGTGTTTGATGACTCCCCGTCTCGTGAATGACTTCCCCTCAGCAGAATAATTCACCCGGACAGGGCATTCGTCGCCCTTGAGGAGTTGTCTGAGAACCTTCCGGATATTCTCTCGGGCAAAGGATGACTCGATCACCAATCCATCGTCAGACAGATTGGCCGTGGTTCCGAAAAACGTCTTCTTACCCATTTCGAAGGTAACCGGGGTTTCGATCTTTATCCGCTTGGAGGCTCTTCTCTCTTCTTCCACAGGTGAGATGCTCCCTATTTCATTCTCCCCACTCCGGCGCCGTTGTCAGACGAAGCCGATTTTCGGGGGCTACCGCCATTAAATCAGATCCAGCGGTAAAGTCAAGAGGATCTGTCATGGAATTTCCGGACCCTTCGGTTTCCTTCGTATCCACAAGCGGGTTTTCTCAGGAAACTCCAGAAACAGCGAGAGGAGCCCCCTCAAGAATCGGTGAATCGCTTCTCCCAATTTGTGCCCACTCGGGTGTATCATGATCAGAGACCCCCCTTGTCCTCTGGGCGTGGATTCTTTAGTGTATAGTTCTCTGATCAGATATTCTCAGGAGAAGGGTCATGGAATACAGAGATCTGTTCTCATCTAAGAGACCGTTAATTGCATGCGTTCATCTGTTGCCCCTTCCCGGATCGCCGGGGTATGGAGGTTCCATGGGAGGGGTCTATCAACGAGCCCTGGAGGAAGTGGAGATATTCAAGAAGTATAAGGTGGACGGGCTAATCGTTGAGAACTTTCGGGACAAGCCCTTCATTCCAGGACGCCTTCCTGCTGAAACGGTGGCTGCCCTGGCGTCCATTAGCCGGGAAATCGTCAGATCCGTGGACATTCCTGTGGGAGTCAATGCGCTCAGGAACGACGGGGAATCGGCCGTTGCGATCGCGACCGCGGTGGAGGCCCAGTTCATTCGTGTCAATGTCCACATGAGTGCGGTGGTATCCGAGCAGGGAATTATTCAGGGTGTGAGTCACCATACCCTCCGCCTGAGGGCTGCCCTTCGATCGAAGGTCCTCATCTTTGCCGATGTGGGTGTCAAGCATGCAGCTCCTCTTGCGGACCGGGGGCTCGCGATTGAAACGAGGGATCTGTCCGAGCGTGGACTCGCTGACGCCATTATTGTTTCGGGTGAGTTAACCGGTGTCGAACCAAAGACGGAGGACCTGGACATGGTGCGAAAAAACACCGCTCTCCCCCTCCTCATTGGGAGCGGCGCAACACCGGAGAATCTAGACAGCGTGTACGCCAAGGTCGATGGATTGATTGTCGGGAGTTACTTCAAGAGGGATGGTCAGGCGAATAACTCTGTGGAGGAGGAAAGGGTCAAAACCTTCGCGGAGAAAATTGCGGCCCTTCGCTCAGGACCGGTCCGGGGATAATCGTTTCTCTCGCCCCCTCGAGCCGCAGAAGTGTTCGATTCGTTCAAGACGCAAAAAGATTTCGAAATAACCAAGCCACCCGAACACTCGATGAAGCGGCTCGACCAAGCGAAGGGATCGAACAATTCGAACGATTTGAACACCTTTGGTCTAACTCTGAATCCTCGTCGCCAAGAAGCGACCCCGACCCTCAGTGCTCTTCAGCTCACCGTTCTCTACAATCACTTCACCCCTCTGCATGACCACGACAGGGGCGCCCAGACACTCAAATCCCTCATAAAGGGTGTAAGGAGCATGGGAGTGCTGGGTTTTTTGGGTGAGTCTGTCTCGCCGTGTCGGATCAAAGATGACGAGATCGGCATCGGCCCCGTCCTGCAAGGCCCCCTTTTGCGGATAAAGCCCGAATAATCTGGCCGGCGTCTCGCTCAATGCCCTGATGAGGGTGCAGAGGTCCACCCGGCCTTCGTTGACCCCTTTTTGATAGGTGACGCTCAGCACGGTCTCTGCTGCAGGGGAGCCAAAGGGAGCCCCGAAGAAGTCATCCTCGATCTTTTTGGCCTTGGGCGCGTGGTCGCTGGCGATTACGTCGATGAGACCGCCTTTGATGGCTCTCCAGAGCGCCTCATTGTCTTGAGGCGTTCTCAGAGGAGGGCCGATCTTGGCGAGGGGGCCCTTCTCTTGGAGATCCTTATCAGAGAGACAGAGGTACTGGGGGCATGTCTCTGTGTACACAACCTGCCCTCTATCTCTGGCCCATCGTATGGGATCCAAGGCTCGGGCGGCGCTGATGTGGGCGATGTAAAGGGGGCAGCTCATCACCTCCGCGATAGAAATCGCCCGAAAGACCGCATCTGCCTCGAGAGCATCAGGCCTCACTTTGAGAAACGCTTCTTTCTGTGGGCGGTCCCTGTACTTATCCTCCAGATAGTCGATGGCCAGGCCATCCTCTCCGTGCACCATGGCTAAGCCGCCGCATTGGGCGATGACATCCATTGCCTTGGCCAGGTAATAGTCGTCCGTCATCCATCCCAATTTGGCATAGGTCATGAACATTTTGAAGGATGTCACACCCATTTCAACGCATTTTTCGATATCCATGATCTGGTTCTTGGCGTCAAACATGGCACCATGGATCGCGAAATCGGTATGGGAGGTGGCCATGCCGTCGTCGATAAACTGCTTGGCCGTCTCGGCCAATTCCATACCGGGTCTGGCATAGGCGTAGTGGATCATCGTCGTCGTCCCCCCGAAGGCGCCTAACACGGAGCAATCCTTCAGGCTGTCGACGTAGACAGGATGGACATGGACATCGATGATGCCTGGGAACACGTATTTCCCCGTGCTGTCGATCATCTCCCGTCCTTCCCCCTCACTCAGATCAGAAGCGACCTTGGCAATCTTTCCATTTTTGACCGCGATATCGCGTTGATGAATGCCTTGACCACTGACCACCAAACCCCCTTTAATGATGCTGTCATAGGCTTTTTCCACTTTCCCTCCTCCAACGAAACCTCTTCAGATCTCCATGGGTTCAATCTACAGCCTAAACTCCGACTCTAGTATTACGTCCCAAAAGTAGTTTACAAAAGTTACACTAAACCTGATCGTACCTGTGGAGATGTCAAAACTCAAAATTCGAAGCACGAAATTCGAAACCCGAAATGGTTCGACGAGCCGTTCGACAGGCTCACGGT
>CAYGBW010000113.1:0-20609 GCA_964348185.1 uncultured Thermodesulfobacteriota bacterium
ATGCCATTCACTTGGAACTGCCCTTGCCGATGCACATCGTCCCTTCCCCGGCCCTTTATGGCCCCCCAAAAGAGGGGGAACAGGAAGATCTCAGGAAGGCGGCAGCCTTTTCTCGGTCAATCATTCAAGAGGAATAACAGGGGGAACGAAAGATGAATACTCTGGAGACCATAGAACATTCCTGCGACATTCTCGTGGTCGGGGGGGGTTTGGCAGGGTGCATGGCGACGATCCGGGCAAGGGAGTTGAACGATCGCGTTATTCTGGTGGACAAATCGAATCCAGAGCGCTCAGGATGCGCAGCTTCAGGGATCGACCACATCTGGGCCTACTTTCCTGACGTTCAGGGGGAGGAAGGGGTGAGCCTGGATGACCTGGTAGCCGATCATGTGAACAACATCGCCAAAGGGTTGATTCATCGAAAAGTGATTCACTACATCGCTGAAACCAGTCTGGCCCGTATCCTCGATCTCGAGCGATTCGGAGCGAAAATACGGTATGAGGATTCCACCCTGCCGGGAAAGTTTCGCCTCCAGTACCAGCTCCATGCCTGCCGGAATACCCTGCACTTCGATGGCAGGGATGTAAAACGGCTTCTGACCAGGGCCGCCCGGGAGAGAGGGGTAACCATCGTTGACCGGGTCATGGTCACCGACCTCCTCCTCCACGACGGTCAGATCGCAGGGGCTGTGGGATACGGCACCCGGGATGGCTGCCTCCATCTCTTTCGTTCCAAGGCCGTTGTCATGGCCACGGGACGGCCGAATCGTCTCTACAAGACGGAAACGGGCCTGGTTTTCAACACCCGCATGCCCCCTGCCCTGACAGGAGATGGCAAGGCCGCCATGTTTCGATCAGGAGCAGAGATTATCAACATGGAATTCGTGTCCATTCCCGGTCGGTGGTCTTCGAAGAGTTACGTTCGAGGCGGAGGCCTTCCCGGAGGCTCCTATCAACCCCCTGGCATCGGCGTGAATGCTTTGGGAGAAGTCATCCGGCCTCGGAATCACGACCTGGAAGGCTACGGAGAGAAGTGGCGGGGAACCTCAACGCAAACCGGAACTGGGAAGACATTTATGTCAGAATTGAAGGCAGGCAGAGGCCCGGTTTTTGCGGACATGTCGTGGGGAAGTGATGAAGATCAGGACTACATGCGCTGGGCGGTCGCCCATGAAGGCCTGGGTTCAGCCTTTCTCCACGTCATGGAGCAGTACGGCCTGGACTTTCGCCGCCACAAGATCGAGATCTATCCGATTGAGCCGGAGCATTCTGCTGCGGCAGCAGGGGGACCGATCATTGATGAGAAATGTCAGACCACGGTACCGGGACTGTTTGCCGCGGGGGATGAGGCTGGTGGAATCCCCCAGAGCGTCGTTCCTGGCGCGTTGACCACGGGGTATTTGGCTGGTGAATCGGCGATGGAGTTTGCCCGTAAAATCAAAAGGGTCCCGGCAGGAAAGGGGGACGATCAGCTTCGGGAATTCTGCCGGGGGATCCTCGCCAGGAAAAAGGGAGATCCCTGGGAGGATGTCCAGGCAACCATCCAGAATATCATGAACTACTACAACCTGGAGATCAAGTCAGAGACCATGGCGAAACGGGGACTGGAGAGCCTGTCCTATCTAAAGGATGCCATGCGCCTGGTAGCAGGAAACCCCCATGAGATGACCCACTGTTTGGAGATGAGAAACCTGATCGAATGCGCGGAGATGATCCTCCGGGCAACGATCGAGCGGAAGGAGACCCGCTTCCCTCAGCTGATCAGGGTGGACTATCCTGAGAAGGACGACGAGAACTTTTTCTGCTGGCTTGGCCAGCGGCTGGAAGGGGGAAGGGTTGTTTTCGAGAAGCGGTTTCCTCAAGCGTAAACCGTCGTTGGGGGAAATCGGGACCCTGGATCGATAAGTGTCGAGGAGGAGCCCATGACATACCGATTCCATCACGTCCACTTGATTTGCAGTGATCTCGAACAGATGGAAAGGTTTTTCACCGAGACCCTCGGTGCGAAGTTTGTTAAGCGGCAGAAATTCGGGACAGGAGAGGGCGCCCTTCTCGATTTCAATGGCGCGGCGATATATCTTCGGATGGCCCAGGAGGGAGAGCAGATTGCTGGCGATGCATCCGAGAAGCGCTACGGATACGACCACTTCGGCCTCGAGGTGGATGATATCGATAGGGCCTATCGTGAGCTGAAGGGAAGGGGATTTCTTTTCGCCGTTCCGCCCGAGAGTCGGGGGACCGCGAAGATCGCCTTTTTCCGGGGGCCGGATAACATTACCATTGAGCTGTTGCAGTCGACGGGTTAGTTGGTTCGAATCAAAACCCTCTACTTCGAACCGATTTGTCCTTCATGGGCGAGGGCTCCGATAAAACTGAGGATGAGCCGACCGGCAAAGATGCTTGTCAGATTCCCAACATCCAGGCTCGGGACAAATTCATCGTAGTCCAAGCCGACGATTCTCCCTCCCTGGCTCCATGACGACGTCGCCACAATCGACAACCCTGACCGTGCGACCGGCGAAGATCTCACCCCCGAAGTCGAAATCGTAGTGGTGGAGCCCACGGGCGTATCGCAACGAGTGCTGGCGAGTCGCCTCGGGCGCTGAAGGGCTCAGGTCTCCCCTGGGCGTGGAGTCCCGATCCATGGGGATGCTGACGTTGTATGGGCTTTTGTAGGGGATGCCAATGATCGCGACGTCTCCATCGAGCAATGGGAGATCGTCAGATCGGGGCACGCCGACAAAGGTGGGCTGCTCCCTGGGTACGGGTTTCACCTCTCCTGTCATTGTCGCCACTCCTCGGGTTTTTGCGCCGCGTCGGCAGGCGCCCCGAGTCTCTGTCTCCTTGAGTCAATCGCAAAAGCCCGGTTCACATGGGGCATACCCGGTTTTCCTCTGAAAGATCAAGCCTGATTGCGCCCATCAGAACCGGTAAGGAGAAATCCCTTATTATTCAAAACGATCGGGTAGACCCGCTTTGAGCATTTCGATCGTCTGATCAAAGGCCTCGCCGGTCTTTTCGACGACCTCATCCGAATGGAGCCAGGAAACCCACCAGTGATCCCCTGCCGAATCGATTCCCTGACTCACCATGGCACGGCGAAAGTTGCTCAACAAGAGGGGATCCTTTTCATAGATCAATCTGTAATCGTAGGTGCATCCCCGTCTTTCACACGCCCCTCGCCTCGGGCAGTGATGGTTCATGAGGAGGTTGACAATCGAATGCTCCCCGTAGGCGCACCAGCTGATTCCATGGCGATCGATGATTTGGTTGAGGATATTGCAGATATTCCGGGCGTTTGCGTTGGCTTTTGAGATCACGTCTCTCTGGGCGATGATTTTCAGGGTTGCCACGCCAGCCGCGGCAGACATGGGGTTGGCATTGAATGTTCCAGGATGACTCATCTTCTTGTAGCGGTTCCATTCCGGGTCTTCCCTGAATTCCAGAAACTCCATGATTTCTTTTCTTCCAGCAACCGCTCCTCCCGGAAGACCGCCTGCCAGAATCTTGGCAAGGCACGTAAGATCCGGGGTCACCCCATAGAACTCCTGGGCCCCTCCAGGGGCATATCTGAAACCCGTGATGACCTCATCAAAAATCAGGACGACGCCGAACCTCTGGGTGAGCTCCCTCAAGGCCCTGAGATAATCACCGGTCAGGGGCAGGGCACCGGAGAACCCTCCCGAAGGCTCCAGAATGACGCAAGCCACGTCCTGATCCCTTTTCAATTGGTCCTCCACTTTCTGGGGATCATCCGGGGGTAAAACGAGGGTGAGCCTCAGGATCTCTTCTGGGATACCGCCGGAGTTGGGGGCGTCGAAGGGAGGATAGATACCAATACAGAGGGCGTCATGCCACCCATTAAAATGGCCTGCGAAGCGGATGATCTTCTTCTTTCCCGTATAGGACCGAGCCAACCGGATGGCCATGAGGGTCGCCTCGGTCCCAGAAGCCGTGAATCGGACCCTTTCGGCAGAGGGAACCAACTCCACGACTTTTTCTCCCCACTCGACTTCGAGTTCATGACAGGCGCCATAATGGGTTCCCCGGTCGATCTGTCTATGGATAGCCCTTACCACATCCGGGTGTCCATGGCCCAGAATCAGCGATCCGTGGCCCATCCAGTAATCGATGTATTCATGGCCCTCTACATCCCATTTTTTTGCACCCAGAGTGCGGTCTACATAGATTGGGAAAGGGGTGAGAAACCGGCTGTCGTGGGTGACCCCCGACGGAAAAACCTCGACCGCCCTTTCATAGAGCCCCTTTGAAACCGGATGAACGTCCCCATATTGCAGTTGGAAATCCACGGTTTCCTCCTTTGTGTATCCTCTCTAGCCAAGGGAATACCCATGAATTCACGAGCTCTTGCTCAAATCCCTTTGAGCGTTCGTTAGAACGTTTTTTGCTCATAAATCTTAGGCGAAGCGGAAGATTAGCGATCTCAACTGTTTGAGCCCGAAGGGCGAGTTTTGAGAGCGCCTGGAGCGAGCCTTAGATTTATCAAAAAACTTTCGAGAGAAGCGAAAAGGGATTTGGGCAAGAGCTCGTTCACATCTGGCATACCATCCCCTCGGCTTGCAGATCCCGATCGATTGCCCCGATCTGTTTCTGGATTTCAATGGCATTTTCAAACCCCGCCGGATCGATTTTTGTCTCGGTTTCCCAGTTTGCCAGATTCCGCTCTAGGGCTTTCCGAAAAACCTCTCCCCTCATTTTGAAGAGTCGACCGCCGTATGAAACACACTCCTCAGGGTTTTCCGTAATATACCGGCAGGACCTTCGATAAGCATCTAAAACCTTATGAACTAATTCCTCATTTTCCTTGATGAAGTCCTCTCTGGCAAAGATAACGCTCCATTGGTACCTCGGGTAATAATCCCCCACCCGGGCCAAGACCTTCAATACCCCTCTGCTTTCTCCCAGGCTCACTTTCGGCTCGACCAGGAAGGTGGCATCGACCTGTCTCGATACGATACAGTTCAAATCCCCATACGAGCTGCCCAGGGGGATCAATTCAACCTCCTTGTCGGGATCAACAGACTCCTTTTCGAGGATGTAGTGGATAAAGTAGTTATCACAGCTGCCAAAGGACAGGATGCCGATCTTTTTCCCCTTGAGGTCGGTTATCCTCTCGATTGTCGGTCGGCCCACCAGATAGTGATCGAGCTTCTGGATGATGGCGCTTCCGATGATTTTTGCCGGCAACCCCCCTGCAAAGGCTTTTGAGAAGGGGGGAACCCCCATCGTCCCAATCTGGATTTTCCCTTCCTGAACGACGCTGGCCAACTCGGGCCCTCCATGGAAGTACTTCATTTCGAGATCGATTCCTTTTTCTGCAAAGAAACCCTTGTATCGACCGAAATATAAGGGTAAAACATTCATCCAAAATGACGGGGTTCCCCATACAACCTTCTGTTTTGAAACGCTCTTGCTCACCTTCTTTTCCTTTCGTCCCGGTTACGTCCTCCTGATGACCCCATTGCCCATGACTCGGGCGAGAGACTCATAATGTCCCAACCTTGACCTCACGCCATCTCAACTACGGCGAGTGTTTTTGGAAAACGACCCTGCCATTGTCGAGCCGTTGGCCAAGAAAGCAGAAGAAGTTCTCATCGTCCTGTTCCGGAAAGTCAACCCTTCGCAGGATATTGTGGCGGCTCTCCTTCCGTTCAATCGTTGCCCGCAGGATCATCTCCCCACATTCGATGAGGTTTCTCACTTCTAGACAATGGGCCATCTCGTGGGGGTTCGCTGCCACCAATCGCATCGTGTTTTTCAAATAGGAAAGGTTCTCAAGCCCCCGTTTCGCCATCGTCTCTGATTTGACCTCGAGGTTGTACGTGCTCATGATATTCTGGAGAGTCGCCTGGGCATCTTCCCAGGGATCCCCCTTTTCTCGAGCGATGATCTCTCGGCAGAATGCTTCAACCTCATCCTTTCCTCGTCCTTCAGGGATACTTTTGACTTTCTTCGCAAAGGCCACGGCTGACTCGGCAGCGAGATGACCCATGGTGAACGCCCCAGGAGCCACACTGCCAGGGATGCCGCCGGCCTCATCCCCTGCTGCAAAGAGCCCCAGGACCGTGGTCTGGCACCCTTTATCGACAATGGGCCCACAAGCCGACCCGCTGGAGTGCTCAGGTTCATTCGGAAAAAGCTCAATCTTGTC
Organism: uncultured Thermodesulfobacteriota bacterium; assembly: GCA_964348185.1. Lineage (GTDB taxonomy): Bacteria > Desulfobacterota > BSN033 > WVXP01 > WVXP01 > CAYGBW01. The sequence goes on from CAYGBW010000113.1 coordinate 6,173, forward strand.
CCGGCGCCAGTCCAACCCGTACTGTTCCATCACGTGAAGAAAGGCTGAACCACCGCCTTCGTTGGAGATGCTCCAGCGCATGTAGGCCTGGTCTTCCTCGCTCCCCCAGGACATGTCCGCAAACACCGGACCCCTGCCCGCTTTCAACTCGGACAAGAACGTTTTCCCCGTCCCAGTTGGGGTGCCAAGTCCCCGCCATTTGCTTTCCAGTTCATGATTGCGGGGTTTGATAACTTCTCCCAGAGCATTGACGCCGATACCGGGTGGCTGATAACTGCCGCCCGGAAGTCCCCCGCCTCGAACAAAATTTGGGGTCATGAAAGCCGTCCCTGGAAGTGCCGACAACTCCATGTTGATGATCTCTGCTCCTGCCCGAAACATTGCAGCCTTCCCGTCTCCAGTCAGAGTCGGGGGCATCCGGGTGTTGAAGACCAGACCCGATCTCGTCCGGTATAAACGCTGGGGGCGTCCCGTCGCCATAATGACGGCCTTGGAACGAAACAGATGGAGGAACCCATCTCGAGTCCCATATCCAACGGCTCCGGCGATCTGACCGTCACGAACCAGGAGGTCGGTGGCCATGACCCGGTCTACGATTTCGACTCCCCGCTGCTTCACGGCTTTTGTCTGAAACCTTTTCACGTCTCGACCATCAAAATGGAGTGTGTTTCGGCAGGCATGGAACTGATACTGGAGGCGAAACTTCCCCGGTAGGGAAGAGTCCTCGTAACGCATTTTCATCCCAAAGCGCTCCAGATCCAGAATGCGCGCCAGACTGGTCTCAGCGATATAGCGGATGATTTCCCGGTTGATCAGCCCTTTGGCAAAATTCTCGACGTGATCGGTCACCAGGTCATCCAGGCTCACCCCTTCTTCCTTCTGAACTTCAGGAAAGTAAGCCCAGATGTGATCGATCCCTGTGGCTGCACACCCCGAGCGCTCTGGATTCGATTTGTCCACGAGAATCACGTGATCGTTCAGCTCCCCTGCCCGGACAGCGGCCATACACCCTGCCAGGCCGCCACCGACCACCAGGATGTCACAGGAATGTTCTATGATTTCCAGCTTACGCATCTTTTCTTCTCCTCTTTCGTCACTCGAGCACGACCGATCGAGAGAAGGCAGCCGCCTTTTTGAGATTCTCTTCTTCTCCCGCTTTTGGCGGACCAAAGAGGGCCGGGGAGGGAACGATGTGCATCGGTAAGGGCAGTTCCAAGTGAATGGCATCCACGGGACAGTCGATCACGCAGGCCCCACAGTGCCAGCACTCCCGGCCATAGGGGACTGTTGGAAATTGACCCCCCTTGAAGTCAAAGCAATCCTGAGGGCACATGGTGTAACAGTCTCCGCACTTTTCACAGACCTCTTCATCGATGATCGGTGGCATGGTTTCTCACTCCTCCTTCTCTTTGTTCGAACTCCCCCGAGGATACGGGCAAACATGGGGTTCTCAACCCACTATCGATTTACCCGTTGATGGTCGTATTCTTCAACGATCTCTCTGATATGCTTCTCCACTTCCTCGGGAAGTCTCTCTGGCTCATGGGTTTCAAGAATCCATCGGACTTTTTCATTGGCTCGCTGTCTCAGCGTCTTGCCTCCTGCTGCAGCCCAGTTCTCATAATCCTGTCTGTCAACGAGCTCGGGCATCCATATTGCCCTTTCGGTCACTGATGACAACCCTTTTTGGGGCAATACGAAGCGCTTCTTCAACCAGAGAGGACGGGATCCGTATCCGCTTCCGATCCTTGACGAGAGCACCTGCATTGGCCAGAAGGGCGACAGCCTCTTCCTCATAAAAATCTCCCCCGATCCCCTCGAGAATCTCCAGTGCCGCCTCATAGATCTTTGTCAACTGCTCATGGGAGAGTATTTCGAAACATGGACGCTGCCACAAAGAGAAATCGTTCTCTTTTGTCATCAAGGGATTTCTCCTCTCCTGGAGAGCTGGCCAAAGGGTCGGGAGAATAGAAAGATCTGGATGACCCTTTTGTGAAATGAAATGAACATATAGAAAAGGAACCCTGCGTGTCAAGCGGTTTGCCGGCACTTTTTATTGGGGTGCAAGGCTTTTCCATCATCTTGAAGTCTGTAAAGCAAGTCAGTGATAGATCGATGGATAATTGAAAAATGACACAGATTGGCGTATAGTCTCGCGACGGCAATTCCCCTCGACATTGTAGGAAAGATGAGAACGGTGACCCGTAACACTTCTGCGGGTTATCCATAATCGGATTTCCAGTGTATGAACACAAAGGATGTCCAATCTCCAAAGCGTGTCTGGCCAAAGGTAAAGCGTTCCCCTTTCTTGGCTGTCGCGAAGTTCGGGCTTGTGATCCTTGCGGTCATCTGGCTGATGGCCCGCGGCACAGAGAGGCTCGGTTATACCTGGCAGTGGTACCGGATTCCCCGGTATCTGTTTTCCTTTACGGATGGAGAGTTCGTCGCCGGGCCGATCCTCAAGGGGTTGGGGGTGACTTTGAATATCGTCTGGATGAGCCTGATTCTGGCGTTTCTATTGGGTCTGGTGACGGCCCTGTTCCGGTTATCGAACTCTTCTATGGCTCGGATCGTGGCCCGAGGATATCTGGAGACTATTCGGAACACCCCGATGCTCACCCAGATCTTTTTTATCTATTTCGTCTTGGGACCAATACTTGACATCGAGCGCTTAACCTCAGCGGTCCTGGCGTTGAGTCTCTTCGAAGGGGCCTATGCCTCAGAGATCTTCCGGGCCGGAATTGTGTCGATCCACAAAGGCCAGTGGGAAGCTGCTCACAGCCTGGGGTTGAGCACCTTTTACACCTATTGCTACATTGTCCTTCCTCAGGCAATCCGGCGAATCCTTCCCCCCCTCACGAGCCAGGCAATATCACTCATCAAAGATTCGGCTCTTGTCAGCACTATCGCCATCTATGAGATGACCATGCAGGCGAAATCGGTTGTCGCAGAGACCTTTCTCACTTTTGAGATGTATTTCACGATCGCCGCCATATATCTCATGCTCACTGTCACATTGTCTATCATTGTCAACATCATGGAAGACCGTCTCAAGGTTTACACTTAGCGGGACACAGGAGATTCCAGATGGAAGAAAAAACATGGGGTGACTATATCATTCAGGTTGATAGGATCAACAAGACCTTCCCCAATGGGGTTCACGCCGTTCGTGACTTTTCAACCCGTATCGGTCGCAAGGAGGTTGTGGTGGTCTGTGGACCCTCCGGTTCCGGCAAATCCACCTTCTTGAGATGTCTCAACGGTCTCGAAGAGGTCGACAGTGGCTCCATCGTCATCGACGGCATCCCTCTTGACGACAACAAGAGAAACCGACTCGAAATCCGCAAGGAGGTCGGCATGGTCTTTCAGTTGTTTAACCTCTTTCCCCACATGACCGTTCTGGAAAACGTCAATTTGGCACAGCGGCTTGTCCGGAAAAAGACCAAGGAAGAGGCTAGGGAAACGACCATGGACCTGCTCCGGAAGGTCAACATTCCCGAGAAGGCCGACAGTTACCCGGGGCAGCTCAGCGGTGGGCAGCAGCAGCGAGTGGCTATTGCCCGGGCTCTTGCCATGAGGCCGAAGGTGATGCTTTTTGACGAGGCCACAAGCGCCCTCGATCCAGAAATGATCGGAGAGGTTCTCGATGTCATGAAAAGCCTTGCAAGGGAGGGGATGACCATGATTGCGGTGACCCATGAAATGGGGTTTGCCCGGGAGGTTAGCGACCGGGTGATTTTCATGGAAGATGGGATGATTGTCGAGGAGGGCACGGCAGAGCATTTCTTTACAGCCCCCAGAGAAAAGCGGACAAAACTCTTTCTGAGCCAGATCCTCTAGGGCAAAACGGTCGACACAGGGAGCAGTCCTTGAGAAAAAGGAAGGACAGAATCACGGTGCTTGACGTTGTCATTGGAGTGCTTATCTTAATGGCTTTGGCGTATGTTGCGTACCGGGTCAAGGTCGGGCTCAATTACAAGTGGAATTGGGGGGTTATCCCCCAGTACCTTTTCCGTTATGACGAGGAGGAGAAGCGGTGGGTGATGAACCTCCTGATGCAAGGGCTTAAGACGACGATTTGTCTGAGCATTTGGGGAATCCTCCTCGCGACGGTTATTGGATCCGTAATGGGTATATTCCGCATCAGCAGTAGCCTTTTTAAACGGCTTATCGGACGGACCTATGTCGAACTCATTCGGAACGTTCCACCCCTTGTCCTGGTCTTCATTTTCTACTTTTTCGTTAGTGACCAGATTATGCCGGTTTTGGGGGTTGACCACTTCGTCAGATCCCGTTCTGAGAGTACTCAGGCCATTTTGACCTTTCTGGCTGCTCCGCCGGGGCTTTTTGCGGCCTTTCTTTCGGCTATGATCACCATCGCCCTTTTTGAGGCTGCCTACATCGCGGAGATCGTCCGGGCGGGGATTCAATCGATTGAGAGAGGGCAGTGGGAAGCCTCGTACGCCCTCGGATTATCGTGGTGGCAGCAAATGCACCGTGTCATTCTGCCCCAAGCCCTTCAGAGGATTCTGCCCCCCCTGGCCGGCGAGTTTATCAACACGATCAAAAACTCCTCGATCGTCTCGGTCATTTCCATTCAGGAACTGACGTTCCAGGGTATGGAATTGATGGCCGCCTCCCTTCTCACCTTCGAAGTTTGGATCACCATTGCGGGGCTCTACCTTATCGTATGCCTTCTCCTATCCCTCGGTGTTGCCCGTCTCGAGACCTACATGAGAAGAAGCGTGGCCTGAGTAGCATAGCGTGTCGTTGGGCTTTTGGACGCGCCATGAAGAGCCGTCGTCGGCTGGGGTGGCATGGTGAGGATTGCTAGAGAGGGTATCTTGCGAATTGGGGCTCTGGAGCATCGACCCTAGATTGAAGGATAACCGGGAGAGGTGGTGGCTGTGGTGAATTTGCCACCACAACCACCTCAGGCAGTGTAACTGCCTATTTGATCTGGTCTTCCCAATCCTTGGTCCCAAACCAGTAATCGTTTCGCTCCTGCATCCAAGGCCTATTGAGTTGGATGGTGATCCAGTTGTTTAGGAAGTTGAGCCAATCAGGATCACCTTTTCTTAGAGCGAAGCTGACGGGTTCTTGGGTCAGCTTTTTTGTTCCCAAGGGTAAGTAGAGAAGCTCTGGGTAGTCGGCCGCTTCAAAGAACGGCCTCGGGGCGTCACCAACAATGGCGTGGGCGTTGCCGTTGCGTAGTTCCTGATATGCCGGGGCCTGGTCATCAAACAATCGGATCTGAGCTTTCGGGCATACTTTCTTGAGGTAAGGAACAGGTGTCGCCCCCATCCTTTCAGCAAAGACGACATCGGGCCGGTTGAAATCCTCGATCTTGGTAGGAGCAAAGGGTTCAACAAGCTTTCTGTTGGCCACCAGCACCAGGCCAGAGTAGTAATAGGGAATGGTGAAGTTGACCTTGAGGTTGCGTTTCACGGTCATGTTCATACCGCCGATAATGACGTCGAACTTGCCTGTGAGGAGGGCAGGAATGATACCAGCCCAGTCGGTATTGACGAACTCTGCCTTAATGCCCATGTCATCGGCCAGCTGTCTGGCGACATCGATCTCAAAGCCGATGAATTCGCCTTTCTTGTTTTTCATGGCCCATGGAATAAAGGTGTCAAACCCGACCCGCAGGGTGCCACGCTTCATAGCCTGTTCTAGGGTGCTCTCCTTGACCAATGCAGTCTGGATTTCCCCGGAAAAGGCTGCACCCGCTGACACACCGGTGACTAGAGTAATGATGATTACCGCTCGCAATAATGATTGTAACCTCATCGTACTCCTCCTTTCCTTCTTTGAGTTCAAAATTGGGCGATACCCCCATTGAAAGCCATTCTCACCGTCCGAACCAATAAAGCAGATTTGGAAATTCAAGTCAAGCCTTAGAACGACCTCCTTTCATCTTCGATCCCTGATGAAGGGACAACCCGCCAATAGGCCAGGGGCAATTCCCCGAACTCCTATTCCCGTCCCCAGGTCGTCCCAGTTTAGAGAGCTCCACCGCTAGTGCATTTTCCGATAGAGCCAAGGGTCGGCTTTTCTGTTGGGGAATTGCTGCCCGGATCAACCTGCCGGATTGCTTTCATACCATTTCGATCCGAGCCACGAGCGCGTTGGGGATTTGAAGGATGTTGTCTTTTTTCACTCGGCAGCCGGCATCCCACAGGAGTTCGACGCCTTCATCATCGAGAACCCGCACGCCAGCCGTCTCCAAAGCCTCGAGCGTAGCCCGACGGATTTCTTTGATCTGACCCTCTGTCAGGAGTCGGTAATGGGGGCACACTGGGACTTGAAGCCGACATTCATCCCTTTCCTCATCATCCCATCATTCGTTGAGCAACTCCCTCAGTTTTTCCTTCAGTCGGACCTGCTGGGACTTTGCTCCGGATTGAGTCCATTGGGGTAAGGGTATGCGTCCGAACATCGAGGGCACCCACAGTTCGGTCCGAGCATGAGCGAGGGTGTGTCCCTCGGTTATATATGCGCCCGATTTCCCGGCATTTCGTACAACATCGAAAGCAAGGGTATCTTCACTCACCCGTACCCCCGCAGCGATTCTGGATACCATACCGGCCAATTCATCGCACAGGACGAGCATTTCAAGGGAACCCGTTTTGCCCGATGAGAGAAAACCGAGATTGTGGGTCAGAGAGGTTCCCGCAAGAACGGACATGAGCATGTTCATCCCCGCCTCGGCAGCCGCTTGGGAATCGACCGTGTGCGCATCGGAGCAACCCGAACCGGACCAGCTCGGGACGCCGAGGTCCCCGAGATAATCAACCGTGGCCGAACAGATCAATGCGTACTCCGGGCCGCCGTAGCAGAGATTACCCGTCCGCATATCAACGGGCAGGATCGCGGCGCCCGACATGACGGGTGCTCCGGGACGCTCCATTTGATGGACCACGATGCCGGCGAGGACTTCTGCCGCGGTCTGAGCGAGCGCTCCGGAAAGGGTCATGGGGGCAGTTGCCCCTGGCATCACAGCGGGAAAGCAGACCACGGGAAGACACCTGCTTGCAGCGGCGCGAAGTCGCCTCGAGGCTTCTACCCCCAGCTTCAAGGGGGAGGTGGGACCGGTGAGGTCGATGGCAAAGGGTTTCTCTGCGAGGGCTTCCCAGCTCCCGGCCACGTCGGCGAGGTATTGCCAGACTTGACCGGTTTCTGTCTCGTTGTGGCCGAGAAAACCCAGGGGTTTGGCCGTATTTTCCACGATGGCCCGCACGGTTTGGATGGCCTCTTCATGAGGCGGGACATCACGGGGGCTGCCGAGGGACAAGACAAGATCGATCTGGGGGAGCCTGTTGCACACCCGTGCCGTCTTAACAATATCCTCCCGTACACAAGGCCGATGGACCCCGGTCTCAAAATCCAAAACGTCGATACATCCAGTACCCGGACTGAACCGAGAAGTGGGATCTCCCGTGTCGACGGCCACGTTGCCGCTTCGGTCATAGAGGACCAGGTTTGGCGGGACTGTTGAAAGAGACCGTTCAACCAATTCCTCTTCAAAAGTGAGGTAGCCGTTTCCTCCATCCCGGCAGCCCATATCCTTCAACCTTCCTCGCGTCTCATCGTCGCGGACATCGATCCCGATTTCCCGAAGGATTTTGAGGGCGGTTCTGTGAATTTGACGGGTTCCCTCTTCCTCGAGAACGCGGAATCTCAGGTTCTTCGGTGGTCGCATGAGGGGCACTTCCTTTCGGTTAGCGCGGATGCGGTCCGCAACCCACGGCGCGTCATATGAGGAAGAAACTACCTTGCGGTAATACAGGATGCTTTGAAATACACAAAGATGACTCACCGCAGAGCCGCTGAGAGCGCGGAGAGTTTTCTCATTTTGGCCAATCGGGAGACAACGATTGGCCAAAAAAGCTCAGGCCTCCGGCCATAAATTGCCTCGAAGAGGCTCAGGGGCTTTTTGTTTGTCGGTATCTCCCGACAAACAAAAAAACTTCGTTCTCTGCGTCCTCAGCGACTCTGCGGTGAAACATAGCAATCCAGCCTTGTCGAGCAGCCGTCCTCAATACCTACGCTCTAATGGGTAGTTTCTTAGAAGAAGCCGTTTCCTCCAGTCTTTCTGCGTTGAACCCCCCCAAATGAAGCCCGTTGTTATCCATGTGACGACCCCTCAGGTATGGCGCTGATCCACTTTCTCAATCCTGACCGGTATGGCCTTCAAAAGGGGAAAACCGCTGATCGGATCATTGATGGTATCGGGTGTAATGAGGTTTACATTGGCATCATCCCACCCATGGGTGATCTGAAGCACTCCGGGAAGAATCTCGTTCTCATGGAGGACTGTCGCCTGGATTTCCAGGGAACCAATCTGCGACGTAACCCTGACACGCTCTCCATCTTTGATGCCCAAGTCTGCTGCATCTTTCGGATGGATCTCAACGTCCGCCACAGGGATGGCGGTCCGAAAGCGCTCGATATTCCGATATCTCGAGTGGTAGTAAAGGTATTTTCTCGCTCCTGTGATCAAAACAAAAGGCAGTTTCTTGTTCGGGTGGCTCATGTAGCGGGGAGGCTCGTATTCTGATACCTCAGGGTACCCAAGCCCCTTCAGATACTGAGAGGAGAACTCGAATTTTCCTGTTGGGGTTGGAAGAGGTCGATCTTCGTACTTTCTGTATTGAGGGAACCTGTACAGATAGCCCTCGGGGTGTTTCCTTAATTCGTCGATGGTTATCTCTGTTGGCTCGAGAATCCACCGAGTGACGTCCTCTTCCTTTTCCCAGGGAAAATACGCCTCGCCGAACCCGAGACGGTGAGCGAGATCCCTCCAAAAGGTGTATTCATCCTGCACGCCGGGAATATCGAGCACCTTGGTGGTGAGGGTAACCATTTGACGGTGCGTATGGTAGTGGAGTTCTGATCGTTCAAGAAAAGAAGCCGCGGGAAGGACGTAGTGGGCCACCTTAGCGCTTTCCGTTAAGAAAAGCTCCCGAACAACGAGGAGGTCCAGACGGGCAAAGGCTTCGGCCACCTTTTTTGAATTCGGATTGGTGAGCAGGGGGTTCGCTCCTGTGACAATCAGCCCCCTCAACGGATACGCTCCCCGGCCGAGAATATAGTCCATAGCCGTCATGGTGTGACATTCTTGGCGGAATTGATAAAGGACCGGATACTTGTCGGCTCCGATGGGCTTCTGATCCACGAGGGGCAGCTCGTCATAAAGCGTTAGTTTCCGCCCCCCCATCCCCTCTGGCCAAATGTCCCCCCCTCTGATATCGAGGGCCCCGCAGAGTCCCCCGAGGCATGCGACGGTTCTGATGTTGTTGATTCCGTTCTCGTGGTGTTCCAATCCGTTTCCCACGTAATTGATCACTCTGGGCATGTTCTGGATGATCATCTGGGCGGTCTCAATGACGGTTTTTCTGTCCACCCCGGTCTGCTGCTCGACGTACTCAGGGGTAAACCGCTTGGCATACGCCGCGAACGCGTCAAAACCCAGAGCATACTTCTCCACAAATTGGCGGTCGTAGTTTCGGGTTTCGATGAGAGAATGGGCGAGGCCCCAGGCAAAAGCCCCGTCTGTCCCTGGAAGGGGCTGGACGAATAGGTCCGCTTTGTAGGCGAGGGAGATCAGGCGCGGATCGATAACAATGAGTTTTGCCCCCCTGGCCCGGGCGTTGGCGATCAGTCTCGTAAAGGGTGGGTGGGAAAAGGGAAGATTGCTTCCCCATAGAATGATCAGGTTGGCATTCTCGAAATCGGGGCAACCATTCCAGTATCCCTGCACCACCTTGTAGCCAATGTAGCGGCCATTGAAGCATTCCGAGTCGTTTGAGAAATAGTTCGGTGACCCAAAGGCGTGGATAAAGCGTCGGGCATAGTCCTCCTGTTGGAAAAACCCCAGGGCCTCCCCCTTCCAGACCCCCATGGATCGGGCCCCGTACTTGTTTTTGATGGCTGACATCTCGTCGGCTATTTCATCCATGGCCTGGTCATAGGGGATTGCTTTGAAACCTCCCCCCGGGGTTTTCTTTAAGGGTTTCAGTAGACGATCAGGCTTATAGGCCAGATCTACGGCGGCCCGTCCCTTATGGCAGATCCGCCCCCGGTTCTGGGGGTGAGGTTCGAAGCCGCTGATATCGATTATTTTGCCCTCAGCGATATGGATACTCAGGGCGCAACGCATATCGCATTGGCGACATAGCGTTTGAATTGTCCCTTTTGTTACCGATGCTTTTGCATCCATCCTTAAAGCCCTGGAGAAGGAATAATGAGGCATCTCATCAATTTGCTAGCCGCAACCTTTCTTTTCAACTCAGACACATCCTCCGCCTCGATGTAGTTCAGCGCCTCTGACATACAGAACCTCACGCACTTGGGGTCTCCCTCACATAGGTTGCACTTCTGAATGACGTGTCGGTCCGTACTAAAGTGGATATTTCCGAAAGGACAAGCCATCATGCACATCTTGCAGCCCACGCAACGGCTTTCGTCTACTACGACAGCGTTAGTTGGAGAGACTTGCTTGAGCGCACCGCTGGGACAGATATCCATACAGGGGGGCGATTCACATTGCATACAGGTGAGGGTTGAAATCAGTCTCTCCCCTGGATAGATATCAACCCGGATGTTCGAATCGTCTCGGTCGAACCCTCCCGTTCCATACAGGGAACATGCCTGTTCGCAGTTTCGACAGCCCACACAGCGGTCAAGGTCGATTGAAATGATTTTCATGGATTTTCTCTCCAAGCATTTGCCTGACAAACCCGTGGTGATAGTCTGTGTCAACCCATTGACTCAGCGGCCTTACCGGAGAGGCCATCATGGTTTCTATGCTCGGTAGCGCTTTTTTTCTGAGTATGTAGGATTTCAAAATCCCAAAGGAGGAGACATCTTCAGGGCGGCCAAGCACCAAACCCCCGACAGGAACCGTCCCATCCAAGAAGAGTTTTGCATAAATCCTCTTTTTCCGATCGAGGTACGCCTTTGCCGTGACGCCCCCAGACTCCTCCAGCACACCGATGGAGGCCACGGTCATATGGAAAAACTCGCTCGCATTGCTGCTCAGACTCCCCTGATAGTGAACCTCCTCCCCAGCCATGTTGGCCCCGGCGGTTTTCCCATGCTCGAGGGCGGTTGTCCAAAGGGCATGAATCGTGGGCGAACCTCCGAGAGCTGGGGGCCCTTGGGCAACATCACCGGCTGCATAGATATCAGCCGCGGTTGTCTCCATCCGATCGTTGACGAGAATTCCCTGGTCCACCCCGATCCAATCGGTATCGACAAACCCGGTATTCGGCCGTACCCCTGCGGCAACAACCACCCGGTCCACGTCAAACCCGGGTCGATTGGATGGATGAATACGGTAAGACCCTTTGGAGCCATTCTCAATCCCTTCAATGACCGTTCCGGTCAAGACCTGTGTACCGGTCTTCCGTATTTCCGACTCAAGCAACTCAGCGGCTTTTTTGTCAAGGGTTTGCGGCATCAGATGAGGCATCAGTTCAACGATGGTCACCTTGATATTTCTTAGAAAGGCGACCCACGCAAGCATCAGGGAGATGAAGCCGCCCCCGACAATCAAGAGGCGTTTTGCTTTTCCAAGGTCCTTGTCAATTCTGACCGCATCCTCGATGGTCCAGAGATGTCTGATACCCTTGTGATCCACCCCAGGAATGGGTGGGGTTAGAGGCGACGAGCCTGACGAGATCAGGAGTTTGTCGAATGAGACTGTTCGCCCCTTATCGAGATGGAGCCTCCTGTGGAGAACATCGACCTCGACGACGGCGTGTCCCAGCAGCGCTTTGACCTTCATTTGATCATAGAACTCGACGGGGCGGTAATAGATTTCATTGAGTTGGATTCGTCTTTGGAGAAAATAGGGAAGGAGAACCCGGGAATAGGGGGGGGATTTTTCAGGGGAGACAAGAACGATGGAACTCCCCTGGTCGTATTTTCGGAAGGCTTCAATCCCGCTGATTGCTGCTGCACCATTCCCGATGACGACAATTCTCATTTTTGACTTCAAGGCAGGCTCACGACAGCGTGCAACATAGATTTGTGTCTCTCTATATGGAACAACTTAGCGTAATATTTGACAAATCAAAGGATAGCAGGGATTCGTCTTGGTTGTCAAGGTAGACAAGAACGACCCCAGTCGTCAGGCATCGACAGGGAACGGGCCGGTTTGACCACCAGGCGACCTCAATTCAAAAGATCGATGTCATAGACCTTGCCCCGGAACGTCCCGGCCGTAGGGATTCTTGAATGAGGCAGGCCCGAACCCCAATGAAGAAGGCACGTTAGTGCGGCAGGGATCCCCGTGTTTCCGGAACATTTTTGTGAAAGATCGCAGCAGAATGTGTTATCTTAGGCGAAGATCGGGTTTCGACCGTCCTATGGATTCCAGAACCGGAGGTCCCATATCCCCCCGATCATTTTGAAAGCCCCTTTCATGGGGAGCATGTCATGGAGAGTTTTAGGGAATTGTTGGCGTGGCTCGAAGGGCAGGGTCATCTCCGCCGAGTGGACCGGGAAATCGATCCCTGTCACGAGCTTACCGCTGTTCTGAGGAGGATGCAGAAGGGCCCGAACCAGGCGCTCCTGTTCTCCCGGGTCGGGGGAACCGATCTGCCTGTGGCGACGAACATATTCGGATTCCGCAGCACCGTAGCGGCTGCGCTCGGTCTGGAGGAGCCCGAGTTGCTGGGGACCCTGGTGGCCCAGGAGGGCAAGGGAGTCCCCGTGAAAAGGCTCACCCGGGCCCCGGTCCAGGAGAAGGTCGTCACCGAAACCATCGATGTCGCCCGTGAGGTTCCCCAGATCGTTTTTTCGGAACGGGATGGAGGGGCCTACATCACTGCGGGAGTTCTTCTCGCCCGTCATCCAGAGACAGGCGTCTACAACGCCTCCTGGAACCGGCTGCAACTCGTTGGGGGATCCAAATTGAGGGCCCGCATGATGCCGCCCCAGCATTTGGGGCGTTACCATGCGGAGGCGGAAGCCCGGGGCCAACCCCTTCCCTGCGCTGTGGTCATTGGCGCCCCCCCCAGTCTCATGCTCAGTGCGGCATCGAAGGCAGCCTACGAGGTTGACGAGCTGGAGGTTGCCGGCGCATGGCAGAGGTCGCCCCTCCAACTCGTCCCCTGTAAGACGATACCCCTCGAAGTCCCGGGGAACGCCGAAATGGTTATCGAGGGCGAGGTTCTCTCCGGTGTGAGAGAAGAGGAGGGTCCATTTGGAGAGTTCACTGACAGTTATGTCCCTGTCATGCGAAACCATGTCTTCAAGGTGACGGCAATCACCCGCCGCCATGACGCGATCTATCATGCGATTCTCGCGGGGGGCACGGAGGACCTCAACCTCATCGGGGTCCCGGTGCAGGCAGAGATATACAAAAAGGTTGCTCCCTATGTGCCTCGAATCAAGGACATCGCTACGCCAGGCTACGTATTCGGATGTGTCATCTCCATCGAGAAACAGGACGAAGACCAACCCAAGAACGCTCTCCTCGCGGCGTTGGCCGCCTATGCTTGGACCAAATTCGTCGTGGTGGTGGATGAGGACGTAAACCCCTTCGACGCCGCCGATGTATTGTGGGCCATACAGACGCGATGTACCCCTGAGACAGGGATATACGTCGTTCCCCGGGTCCCCAGTTACACCCGGGAAGACGTCCGGGAGATTCACCGGGGCAAGGTCGGAATCGATGCAACGGTTCCCCTTTCCATGAAAGACCTATTTGCCCGGCGCCGCTTTCCCGGGGAGGAAAGCATCCGGTTGGAGGACTATGTGGATGAACCCCCTTGAGCTGTCGAGGGGGCTGAACCGAAATCATCCCGATAGAGGTTTCAACCGTGAAAAGAGACGGAAAGGGAGAGAGGAAGAAGCATTGAACGGTGTCCCCTTGGAGAATGTTGGTGAGGCCGTGGACAGGCTGGTTAGCGTGCCCATGTCCAACTGGGCCATACTCAAAGGAATTCCCGTGATAGAGCTCTATGACGCCTGCCGGGCAAAAGCTGGCGAGCCACTGACCTTGGCAGCGGCCCGGAAGCTCGCTGAGCGGGTGGCGCCGGGAGACACGGTGATCTTTGCCACGGGTTTTGTCCTGTTGAGTTGTGGGAAACCGGAGACGGACGGGCCAGTTGGGGCAGCGGCCCTGGCAAGGGCCGTAGATGTAGGTCTCAAGGCCACGCCGGTATTCGTTACCGAAGAGGGTATCACGACCATGATGGCCGCCACCGTGCTCGGCGCAGGCCTGCACCCCTGGGACCCGGACACGGCCCGAGACGGTGCCCACCGGGCGGTGGTTGAAGGCATTCCCATCGATCACCGTGCGGCACAAGAGGCATCCCTCCGCCTGCTCGATCGATACCAGCCATCCGCTCTTATCGCGATCGAGCGGCCTGGCTGGAACGACAACCGTGTCCACCACAGTGGGGGCGGCTTCGCCATTTCT
>CAYGBW010000114.1:0-36044 GCA_964348185.1 uncultured Thermodesulfobacteriota bacterium
TGGTCGATCTTCTTCCCCTATACCGGGACTGTTGCCTATGAGATTGCGAAAGAAAAAGGCCTGATTGATTTCGAGAGGATGGAGACTCTCTCCAACTTCACTGAGGAGTCGTGCCTCGATTTCGGGGATTCACATAATCTGTTGATCGACAAACTGGCCGTTGCTTTCCCATGGTTCGTCAATGAGAGGACGGGGCTTCCATCCTCGTCTGTCTACCGGGGGCTGGTCTCAGAGATTGAACAGATGGACAGAGGAACGTGGGAAAGGGTTAGAGGAACCATTCGCTCAACGGACACGGTGATCTCGGCCTTTCTGAATAAGGCAGGCAGGCAGCACTATGCCATCAAATACAATGAGTTCATGGGAGTTCGTAGCGATTGGTTCGATCAATAAGCGACCCGAATGTTCGCAAGATTCTCATCCGATGCCCCAACTGGGTGGGTGACGTGGTGATGGCCACTCCCGCCCTGAAGGCCATCCGGAGGGGATTCCCTCGCTCCCATATTGCCTGGTTGGTCAAACCCTACGTCAAGAAAGTCATTGAGAACCTCCCCTACTGCGACGAGATCCTCGAGTATGACGACAGGGTTAGATACCGGGGAATGGGTGGGTTCTTCTCCTGCGCGATGCGCCTTCGGCGACAGGATTTCGACCTGGCCGTCGTGCTTCCCAATTCATTCAGTTCGGCCCTGATGGTGTTTCTGGCGGGCATTAGACGCCGGGTGGGCTACAATCGAGAGGGAAGGGGTTTCGCGCTTACGGACCCCATAAGACCCATCCGGGACGGCTCCAGAATCGTCCCTCTTCCTATGGTGGAGTACTATCTCAGAATAACGGACTCGCTGAAATGTCCCCGGGTAACGACGACTCCCGAGATCGCTGTCTCACCGGCCGCAAGACAGCGGGCCCAGGATATCCTCAAGAGATTCGGCGTCCATGGGAAACGCATGACCGTTGCCATGATTCCTGGGGCAGCCTATGGCTCCTCAAAATGCTGGAAGCCCATGTATTTTGCCGAGGTTGCTGACCACCTGATCGAGGAATACGGGTGCAATGCGCTCATTATTCCCGGTCCGGAAGAGATCGAAATCGTCAGGGAGATTGAGGCCAAAATGCGTCACAGGCCTTTTGCCCTTGTCGATCCCGTCGTTCCCCTGGATATCCTCATGGCCCTGATCCAATCCAGTTCCCTTGTGATTACCAATGACACAGGCCCCCGGCACTTCGCCGTGGCGTGCAACAAACCTGTGGTTGTGATCATGGGCCCAACAGACCCCCGATATACCAATCTCAACCTTGAAAAGACCATCGTTTTGAGGGAGAATCTCGAGTGCAGTCCGTGTCACTTGAAAATCTGCCCTAGAGATCACCGATGCATGACCGCCATCACCCCCGATCGGGTGATTCACGCCAGCGAGAGCCTGGTGAATCGGTTTGTGAAACCTAAAGGCGATGTCACGTAACCTAGGGGGCTCTGCTACTCAGAAGACCGGAGGCGTGGTAGAAGGGGTTCAGGGCGAACGGCCTGTTAGGGGAGCCTTGACGGTGGATTTCGAGGGAGGGGTGGTTCCAAAATCAATAACATGAGATACCTTAGCCTGTATCGAAAATTCGGCATCGAGAACCCCATACCCAGAGACGAGTGATGCACGTACCGGTTGAAAGATTCCAGGAAATCATTGGTCGTTTCAAGGAGGGTAGAATCGCCGTCTTTGGGGATGTCATCGCGGATGTCTACATTTATGGGAAGCCCTTTAAGCTCTCTCGAGAGGCTCCGGTTCTCGTCGTTCGCCACGATGGGGAAACAATCCTACCGGGTAGTGCGGGAAACACCATCCACAACCTTTCACAATTGGGCGCCCGCGTCTTTCCTCTCAGCGTACTGGGGGATGATGAGGCCGGAAGGTCTCTCCTGACCCAGTTCTCCAGGATGAATGTGGAAATGGACGGCCTCATTGTTGTGGGGAATCGCAGGACCATAACCAAAACCCGCATCATGGCCGGGGATGATCATACCTCAAAGCAGCAAGTCATTCGGATCGACCGGGAAGTACAGGAGCCAATTTCCGAAGAGGTGGAAGGCCGAGTGGCAGCGTATCTGGACCGCATCTCGGACAAAGTCGATGCCTTTATTGTGTCCGATTACGGATATGACCTAATCACCCCGGCCCTTCTTGAGAAACTCAAAGCCCTTGCTGCCCATAAACCTGTGGTGGTGGATTCCAGAGACCGTCTCCATCTGTTTTCAGGGGTTACAGCGATAACGCCCAATGAGTCCGAGGCAGAGGCTGTTTCTCAGGACAGAATCACCAGTGCCCCTGACGGCTTTCGGGTAGGACAGACGCTCGTCGAGAAGCTCGATCTGGAGGCCGTGTTGATCACCCGAGGAAACCGAGGGATGCTCCTGGTAGAACGATCAGGCCGAAGGTCTGACATTCCCATCTGCGGTACCGACGAAATCACCGATGTGACAGGGGCAGGCGACACCGTGGCAGCGGTCCTCACGGCATCCCTGACGGCAGGGGCCTCCTTTTACGAGGCGGCGCGCTTGTCCAACTACGCCGGAGCCGTCGTTGTCATGAAGCGCGGGACCGCGACGGCATCCCCAGAAGAGCTGATCCGGGTGATACAGCAGGAGAACGAACTGAAAGGGTGATAACGAGGCGCCTTTTAGAGGGGTTCAAGCGGTGAAGAACAGAGCTGGAAAATTCGTTGGGGATCAGGAAAAGTTACTCCAAATCGTCAATCAACTGAAATCTGAGGGGAAGCGGATCGTTCTGACCAACGGTGGCTTCGATCTGCTCCATGTGGGCCACATTCGTTGCCTCCGGGGGGCCAAAGCCCTGGGCGATGTGTTGATTGTCGCTGTCAACGACGACGAATCCATGAAAAAGCTAAAGCGGGCAGGGCGCCCGATCATGCCCGAGAAAGAGCGCATAGAAATCCTCGAAGCCATGGAATGCATCGACTATATCACCCTTTTCCCCGAAAACCGGGTGGACCGTCTCCTTCTCTTGCTCAAGCCCGACATTCACGCAAAGGGGACGGACTATACGGAAGAAACAGTCCCGGAAAGGGAGACGGTGCTCTCCTATGGAGGAAGAATCGCCATTGTGGGGGATGCCAAGGTCCACTCCACCACGGCTCTCATCCGCTCCATCGCCAGGGTTGAAAAGGGGAACTCACCCCAAGGCCCGTAGCCCGGATACCCTTTTCTTCGACGAACCGTACCTCCTAGGGAGCGAAGTTCAAGGACAAATCTGGTCTTATTAGGTCGTTCGGATAGTTTTATTAGTCTTCGTGAGGGGCAAAATATCGAATATCGAACAAGGAATAATGAATGTCGAATAGACAAAAGGGCAAGAAAACTTCATGATTCGAAATTCCTTGTTCGACATTCGACATTCAATGCACTACTGGATTGAATTAGTTTCTTAAGTTAGCGCTTTATGGGGCGAAGGGGGTTGGTTCCGGTCCGCCGGTCTCAGAGTATTATTGGGCTATCTGATGCTTGAAGCGGGTCCATCGTCGTCTGCGGCGATGGGCTCTTCGATTTCCCCCGCCCCAGCGGTTGTGGAGCCAGAAATACTGGTCTGGATACTTCCGGATCATACTCTCCAGTATCCGGGTATAAGTCTCAGTATTCCTCTCGAGATCTCTCTCCATCTCTCCTGTCGTCTCCGGGACGATAGGCTCCCCGATCACGACGTGGTGATGGCTGTTGTCTTCCCTGACGGTGAACAGAGGGATCATTGGGGCCCCGGTCCTCAAGGAGAAGACCACGGGTGAAGGGGTGGTGGACGCTTTTCTCCCGAAGAAATCGACCATGACCCGGCTCTTTTTTCTTTCTCGCTGATCCACGAAGATGGCCACGATTTTCCCCTGCCGGAGATGATTGATAACCTGTCGGCTGACCTGTCGTTTCGGAAGGATAGTGATCCCAACCGACTCCCGGGTCCGCCTGACGTAACGATCGATCCACGGATTGCGGATTCTCTGAGCCAGGGCAACAATCGGATATCCGAAAAAAGTGGCCCCGAGACCGGGTATCTCCCAATTGCCAAAATGGAAGGTCAAAGCGATCACCCCTTTTCCGGCTTTGAGGGCTCGCTCCAGGTGTTCCCACCCCTCCACTCGGCTGTGGTCATGATAGTAACGCTTATGCAATCTCGGCATTCTCAAGAATTCAACAAGGGTCATTCCCAGATTGGAGAAGGCCTTTCTGCCAATCTCCTTCAATTCTTGGGGGGATTTCTCTCGGCCAAAGGCGATCCGGAGATTCCTCAGGGCAACCCTTCTCTGACTTCCGACAACGCTGAAGGCCAATCGTCCCAGGCACCGACCGATCCAGAGGGCCCATTCCAAGGGCAGAAGGTTGAGGACATAAGCGGAGCCTTGCAGCATCACATAACTGAGATAGGACGTCATTCGGTGACTCCCTCCAGTCTCTTTTCCGTCATCCCTGCTGTCGGTTCCCTGCTATTCCAGCTGATGCCCTGGACCACGGGATCCTGCATTGCCGGCCCTTTCGGCCACCGCTGTCGGGTGATGCAAGGATGACCGCGGTCTTGCCTATTCAAGGGCGCAACGGAAGCGCTCCGGGATGGCTCTGGGTCTTCCAGACGTATCCAGACAGATGTGCCGCGTCTCACCCGAGGCGAGCGTCTCACCCGTCTCCCTGGAGAGAATCCGATATCCAAAGGCCATCATCATCCTTTGAAGATCTTTAACCCAGGTTCTTATCGTGATCATATCATCGTATCGAATGGCCTTTGCATAGCGGCACCTCAGATCGACGATCATCATGCGATAGCCCATCTTCTCTAGGTCTAAATAGGTAAAACCCCGGGATCGGCACAGTTCGGTTCTGCCGACCTCAAACCAGACCATGTACGTTGCGTGGTGGGCTACCCCCATCTGATCCGTGTCGACGTATCGCACACGAACATCAAAATCGAAGGACTCGCCTTTCATGAAAGGATGCTCCTCTTCCCGCTGAGCCCACCAACGGTGGGACCACTCGGTAGGGGAGGTATCTTGTGTGTCGCCCTAAAGGGGCTGTTGCCCAAACGAAAATCCCTTTGAGCGTTCGTTAGAACGTTTTTTGCTCATAAATCTTAGGCGAAGGGTCAGATAAGTCCCGCCTCGCCGGGATTTGGGCCAGAAGGGCGAGTTTTGAGAGCGCCTGGAGCGAGCCTTAGATTTATCGAAAGACTCTCGAGAAAAACGAAAAGGGATTTGAGCAACAGTCCGTAAAGAGCTCGCAATGGCCCTGAACGGAGCTTTGAAGGCTCCCGAGAATGGAGGATCTCTTCAATCCCTTGGAGGGCCCTTACCCGGTCTGAAGGCATCCTGACTTTCAGGGGAAGATCGTTTGAAGCGTGATTGGAGGCAAAAAGACAGTTGCTTAAGTCACTATGGGCGATCATCGTGCCAAGTTCCTCCAATAGGTCACAAGACCCCGCAATCTCAGGGGTTCCTGACGCGATTTCCCGCTCCAGGCGTGTTCCCGGGACGACCATGAGGGTCAGGGCACTCACGAAGTCTGGATCGATCTGACGCAGTATCCTTCCTGTATCAACGCCATGGCGATGACTCAGCCTCCAGCCTCCTATACCCAGCAAACCTTGGATTCATCACAAAATGTCTGAGAAGAGTGAAGCTCCCCGCCCGTCTAATCGTCACTCCTGAATTGAAAAACGATTTCATCCTCCTTGACCAATCCCTGCTTGTGCGCCTGCAGTTCCAGATATCCTTCGTGGTTTCGCAGGAACTCGATCTCTTCGAGAAGATCAGCATTTTCAAGCCGGATAGACTGATTGATCTCTGTCAGTCGCTCCAACTGCTGCTTCAGGCTGTAGACATCAAGAAGTCCATTTTCACCAAAAACAGTCACGAGAATCATGATCGCAACGAAAGCAAAAAGGAGAGCCAGATACCGCTTCTTTCTCATCGATTCTTCTCGTGCTTCACCCCCGGCCCCATCTTATCCGCTAGGGGATACCGACTCACTCGAACGTGAACTTGATGGTCACCGTGCCCCATTCCTGAATTTGGGGTTCCTTCTCCGGAATGGCGCTAAAACGCCATCTTCGCAGGTAATTGGTGGCCACTCTCTCCAGTTCCACGTCTCCCGCCCGTTTCACAGGAATGACTCGCTCCACCGTTCCATTGGGTCGAACCCAGAATTTCAACTCGAATTCGGTTTCGAAGGAGGCCTTCACATTCGGTATCGGCGGAACATAGGTTAGTTCCCTCCGGGCAATAGGCCCCTTGATTCCGAACCTTCCCTGTTTCTCTCTTTCTCGAGACTCCTCCCGGGGAAGCGCTTCCAGCTTGGTCAGAAGCCATTCTGATCCTGGGTCAAACTCGACCCTTTTCCCCTTGAGGATCTCCGGGGGGACACCCGTTGAGGATTTCACCCCCCTGTAACTGCCCATGGGCTTCTGACTCTCTTCAAAGGCCTTGGCGATCTCTTTGTAAAAGGGAGAAGCCAACAGTCGCCTGATCCGCTCTTCCCGGGGCACATCCTTCTCCACCGGCGGCAGCAGAACATCGGGAGAAGGAACCCTTAGGCTCTCCCCGAGACTCAACTCCTCCATCTTTCTCTCCAAGACCGTTGTATCCACGGAACTCCCCCGGGAGACGGGGTCTTCCGTTTTCTGATCCTCTTCGGGTAAATTCTCGACCCGATTCTCCGAGAGAATGTCCAGTAGGAGCGCTCTCGACGCGAGCAACCGGATGGGGATGATTCCCGAATCGCTCCCAAAAAAATCGGGGAGCACAATGATCAACAAGAAATGGACGGCTACGGAACAAAAGAGAAAGAGGAACAAACCCCTTTTATAGGCTCTCTTTGACCCTATTGCTCTCTTCCTTTCCTTCTAGGCTTTGTTGCAATTGCCAGCTTGTTCAAGCCAGAGTTCTTTGCCAGATCCATCACCGCGACGACGTTCCCATGGGTCGTATTCTCATCCGCTCGAATGATAACCATGGTGTCCCGATTCTCGCGGGCAGCTTTGTTTAGAAGTTTCCCCAGCTCCTTCATGGTGATGGGTCCTCCGGCGCCACCGGCCCGTGGATCAACATAGAGTTTTCCGTCTTCGGTGACGGTGACCTTCACCTCTTTCTGTTCCCGCGAAATCTCCTTGGCCGAGGATGTGGGCAATTTGACTTTAATGGCAGGAGCCCCAATAAATGTCGTCGTGAGCATGAAGAAGATGACCAGGAGCAGGACAACATCGATGAGGGGGGTAATATCCATCCTGGGATCCCCTCGCCTTACCTTCTTGAATTCCATTTTCTCCTCCCCGATTCCTATTTCTCTTTCAAGAGATCGGTGATTCGGATGGTGCTCTCTTCCATCTCCATGATCAGGGCGTCCGCCTTGTCGGCCAAGTAGCGATAGACAACATAGGTGGGAATCGCAACAATCAGTCCAGCAGCTGTCGTGATCAGAGCCTCAGAAATCCCTCCAGCCAGGTCTCCGGGATTACCCACCCCTCGAAGGGTGATGACCTCAAAGGCCTTGATCATTCCCGTTACCGTGCCCAGAAGACCGAGGAGGGGACATATCACGGCGATTGTCCCGATGACATTGATGTATCTCTCCAAAACGGAGGCTTCCTTCCGTCCAACCTCCTGGATGCTCTCCTTGATGATCTCCCTTCTCTTCCCAAAATTCCGAATACCAGCCAAAATAATATTTGCCATGGAGGATTCGTCCGTTCGGCATCGCGTGATGGCTTCGGGAATCTTCTCCCGACGAATCAGATCCTCCACCTCTATCAGAAAATCCTTCGGTATCACCTTACTTCTTCGCAGGCTCCACAGCCGTTCCAGGAAAATTGCCAGGGCCACGACCGAACACAAGGCAATGGGGACCATGATCCAACCACCTTTCAAGATCGTTTCGTACATCTTTCCCTCCTATTCATTTCCGATGCTTCGATTAATCTCCGTCAGGAAGTTTCGAGCCTTGTTTCGGACAGACTCTGACTGGGACACCTCGATGACTCTCAAAAAGATCTGCTGTGCGCTCTCCCACTTTTTCTGGGCCATGTAAATCTCACCCACCTGAAGCAATGCCTTCTCGACGGGTCTCGTCTGACCGGGATAGAGATAAACGGCCTTCATGAGCTCCACAATAGCTGAGCTGCTGTCGCCCATCTTCTGGTAGGTCAGGCCAATCTCAACCTGGGCCAGACTCGCTACTTCTGGATCTCTTGATTTTGTTGCCTCTCGAAGGACCTCGATGGCCTCAGCATATCGCGAGGTCCTGGAAAGAATCAATCCCAGTTTCAGCGCTCCGTGAGACCGAATCGCGTCGTCGGGATAGACCTCCATGAGCTCCGCCAGTCTCTTCTCAGCAAGGTTCATGCTGCCAAGTCTCTCAAGACAGTCGACAGTCTTAAGAAAGGCCTTCCCAGCCAGATGGTTCTGGGGAAACCTTCGGGCTACCCGCTCATACCCCTCTAACGCTCTCCGATAGTCTTCCAGGGCAAAATAGCTCTGGGCAATCTCAAAGTAGGCGTCCACCAGGTAGTTACTCCTGGGATAGTGTTTGACCACGAGACCAAACTCAAGGATTGCGTTCTGGAAATCCTGCTGTTCTCGGTAGATCTCACCAAGCTTGAACTGCGCACCGTCAGCCAAATCATTGCGAGGGTAATTCTGGATCAGCTCCCTGTAACTGGCGATCCCCTGGTCTACCATGTTCCTGTCCAGGTAATGTTGGGCGAGTCTGGACAGGATATTCGCACCCAGAGGGTGGGTGGGATACTTGGACAAAAACGTCTTGGCCCGCTCCACGAAGTTCTCATACCGTCCTTGTCGTTCATAGGCCAGAAGGATTCCATACTCAGCCTCTGGAACCTCTCTCGACTGTGGAAACTCTCGAACGACCTGAAGGTAGGTGAGGGTTGCCTCCAGGTAAGATCCTAGATTGTAGTAACAATCTCCGACCCTCAAGACTGCCTGTGAGGCATGGCTGGTCGAAGGAGGATTCTGCATCACTTTGGTGAATTCCTCAATGGCGTTCTCGTACTTGCCCATTCGGTAGTAGGACCAGGCAATCCAGTACTGGGATTCGGCTGCTAGGGTACTTTCGGGAAACTGGCCCAGAACGTCCGAAAACCGATCGACGGCCACCTCGAACTTGCCCTCCTTGTAAAAGATTCGTCCCTGAACGAAAAAGGCTCGATCCAAGCTCGGGGCATCCTCCCGGTTTACCAGTTCCTCAAGGTAGAATAAAGCCTTGGGATAATCTCTCCGATTGTAAAAGGCCTCAGCCAACCTTAGATAGGCTTCAGAAGCGATGGGATGATAAGGGTACCGATCCAAGAGAGTCATAAAGTGTTGGATCGCCTGATTCCACTGCCCTTCGCTAAAGTAGTAGAGCCCCAAGCTGTTGAGAACCCTGGGATAGATCTCCACGTTCTCTTCGAGATCCTTGAAATGGGCGGCTGCTCGTTCTGGATTGCGATTCCGAAGGAAAGCCTCACCCGTCCAGTAAAGGGTCTCATCCCGCCTTACCGATTCCGGGAAATCCCTCAACAGCCGTTCCCACGATTCGATGGCCCTCGTGTAGCGCTTTGTGTGATAGAAAGCGAGCCCCATCTTGAAAACCGCTTCCTCCAAAATGGAATCTCTTCTCGCCATTTCCTCGGCCAGGCGATAGGAATCGATGGCCTCTTTGTAGAGTCCTAAGTTGTACAGGGACTCCCCCAAGTTGAAATAGACAAGGGGCTTGAGTTCACTCCCGGGATGAACTCTAAGCAGATCCTGATAGAGCTCCACGGACCTGGCATACTCCCCGTTCTCGAAGTAGTAGTAACCGATGTCAAACAGGGCATTGTCGGACCACTCATATTGGGGAAAGCGATCAACAACCTCCTCATAGGTCTCTAAGGCTCTGTCACTCTGGCCTATTCCCAGATACCCTCTGACCAATCCCAGAAGCATAGAACCTGCCAGAGGCGTATCCGGAAACCTTTGGAGACCATCCTTAAGAATAGAGATCCCTTCGCGATACTGTTCATCATAGATAAGACTCTGGCCGAGACCATTCAGCGCCTCCACCACGCGGGGATCTTTCGGATAGCTCATTGCGAATTCTCTGTAAACCTGTGCTGCCTGACCCAATCGGCGGAGGCGCAGCAGATATCCACCGATTGACAATTGGACCTGTGGCGCCCTGGAATGAGTCGGATATCTCTCCAAGAAGAGTCGCTTCGAAACAATCGCCTCTTCGATCTGCCCTGATCTCCCCAACGTCTCGCCCTCCCAGAATAGAGCTGTCGGGACCAAAGGGCTCTCCCCCTGGCTCCGGGCGATTTGCTGGAACCGAGAGAGGGCCATTTGGAAATCCTCCTTCTCAAGATAGATCCATCCTATGGAATAGTGGGCCCAATCAAGGAGTTGGTGGTCGGGATGCTCTTCAACAAGCTGGGAGAAGTGAATCAGAGCCTCATCGGGCCTTCCCAAGTGATAGAACGATTCCCCTATGTAGTAAGTGCTATAGCCACTCAACTCGGTTCCCGGAACCCCACTCACGACCCTGGACAGAGATTCTATGGATTCTTTAAAGTCCCCCGAGAGATACCGCCTCATGCCCTGCTTATAGTCTGCTCTGGCCCCCTGGATAACTCTGGCCAGAGAGGTGGTGACCGCAGTGGAGTAAGCACACCCGGGTGTCTTCTCAGTTGGGAGAGTGGCCTTCTGTTCCTTTTCGAACCTCTCAAGTACCTTGAAATCGACCTTTGGCTCCTCCTTTGCACCCTGGGCAATGAGGGAGGGAAGCGGCATGTCCGGGACTTCCCAGAATCGAGAGGAGTCCTTGCCCAAAAACACCACCGTCGGAACATCCAGATCCAGAGATCTCTCCTGCCCCCGCAAACTCGGCCCATGGGAGATGCTTAGCGTGCAGGCCAGCAGAACAAAAGCCATGAATCGGGCCCGAGAAAGCAGCTTGGACCATTTGGAAGCAAACCCCATAGAGGGAATAGGCCGTAAGGAGACTGTCATCACCGTTGAGCCTTGGGAACCGCCACTCAGAGTATTCAAAAGGAAATAATTTTGAAGGGTTAAAGGGTTTAGAAAAAACTATCAGAAAGGCTCGGCATTGTCAAGCAAAGGGCAGAAAATTCTAGCCTCTTACCTGCCCATCCTTGCCCGGACCGCTGCCGTCTCCAGGAGCTGCGACCACCACTCTCCAACCCTCGAACGTTTTTCACGGCCTTTCATGATGAGAAAATAGACCCCCAGCAACAGAAAGACGAGGTTGGGCATCCAGGTAGACACCCATGGCAACAAAATCCTCCTCTCGGCGAGGGCTTCCATAGCCGTCATCAGGACATAATATCCCATGATGACGGCCAGGCTCTTAACGAGACTGTGAGATCGACCCGATCGTGGCGACAGAACCCCAAGGGGGATTCCCAGAAGTCCAAAAACGATGGATGCAAAGGGGATGGCATACTTCTCATTCAAGACCACCTTCTCATGGATGTTCGCCTCGCCTTGAGCCTCCTTTCTCCTAATCTCTTCTCTCAATTCCCCGATGGATTTCTCACTGTCCCTCGTCCGGATGCGTCTGTCGGCGCCAAGGGACTCTACAAGATTGAGTCTCATATGGTAGTAGTCAAAATCGATCTTTCGATAGAAGCTGTCCTCAGGGTCTTTGATATGGATGCTTCCATCTTGGAGTATCAAAATCACGTCTCCCTTCTCAGGGTCGGACACCAGCTGGGCAGTCTTGGAAAAGATCACCTGGCTCTTCTCGTCGTCCGTCTCATCCTGAATCAAAACCCCTTCCATCCTGTCCCCTCGAGTGTTCATCCTATCAATATAGAACACAAGGCCCGTGAAGCTGTCATTGAAGACCCGGGGTTTGAAATCAATATGGGCCTTGGTTCGGGCGATCTTATACAGGGTATTTCTAAAACTCCTGCTTCCCCAGGGAAGGGCGTAGATGGCCATGAATGCCGCTGCAAAGTAGCATAACAAAGAAACCGTAATCACCGGGGGAATCAGTTGAAAGAGGCTGATTCCCGAAGCCTTCAGGGCAGTGAGCTCCTGATCGCTTGACATTCTCCCAAAGGCCAGCAGGACGCCGAGGAGAAAAGCCATCGGAATCGTGAAGACCAGGAAATTGGGGAGGATATAGACGAACAGCTCCAGAACGTCAAAGAGATTGACCCCTTTGTTGATGACCAGTTCAGAGAGTTTGAAGATTCTCCCTACGAGAAGAATGAACGTGAAAACCACCAGTCCCATTCCCAAAGGGGTAAGGATCTCGCGAATGACGTAGAAGAATATCTTTCTCGTCCCCACGGTGGAGACCCTCCCAACCTCTATCCTACTGCCTACCCTCTCTCTTCTTTCTGCTCTTCCACCATCTGGCAAGTCTCACCCTGATCTCCCCTTCAAAGCCGCTATCTCCGGGCCTGTAGTATACCCTGCCCTCCAGGTTCTTGGGGAAATACTCCTCCTCCACGAAGTGTTCCGGATAGTCATGGGGGTACTTGTACTCCCTCCCGTAACCCAGCCTTTTCATCAGATCCGTGGGAGCATTTCTGAGGTGGAGGGGAACCGGAAGCGCTTCCTTTTCCGCCAGGTCCCGCATCAGCTCTTCGTAGGCCAGATATACCGCATTGCTCTTCGGGGCGCAGGCCAGATAGATAGCGGCCTGGGCCAGTGCCAGATGCCCTTCCGGGGACCCCGTGAAACGAAACGCCTCGGTGGCGGCCACGGCGACCTGAAGAGCCTGGGGGTCAGCGTTACCCACGTCTTCCGAGGCGAATCGCACCATCCTTCGAGCGATGTACAAGGGATCCCCGCCAGCCTCTAGCATCCGACCCAGCCAGTAAAGCGCTGCATCGGGGTCACCACCTCTCATGCTCTTGTGGAAGGCGGAGATGAGATTGTAGTATTCCTCTCCCTTTTTATCGTAAAGGAGAGGTCTTTCGCCCAACACGGCCTTCACGATCTCCCGTGTTAGAGATCGTCTATTCTTCTCATCGCCAGGGGTCAATCCCACCGCAAGGTCAAGGCAGTTCAGCGCGACTCTGGCATCGCCATTGGCAAAAATGGCGATGCTTTTCAGAACCTCGTCAGAAGCCTCCACATTCAACTCACCCAGACCTCTCTCCCGGTCGGAAAGGGCTCGCCTGAGAATCTCCAGGATATCTCCGTTCTCCAGACCTTTCAGAACAAATACCCTAGCCCTCGACAAAAGGGGAGAGATCACCTCGAATGATGGATTCTCGGTGGTCGCACCAATAAGGATCAACGCGCCCCTTTCCACATGGGGCAGGAAGACGTCCTGCTGCGCTTTGTTGAACCGGTGGATCTCGTCGACGAACAGAACGGTTTTTCGGCTGTAGTATTTCCTCTGCCGCCCCGCCTCCTCAATGATCTCCCGGATCTCTTTGACCCCCGAAAGAACTGCACTGAAAGCGATGAAGTGGCAGTCCGAGGATTCCGCGACGATGCGGGCCAGGGTGGTTTTTCCGGTTCCAGGGGGCCCCCAGAAAATCATGGAATAGATCTGGCCCCTCTCGATGGTGTTTCTGAGAACTTTCTCTTTTCCCAGAAGATGGTTCTGCCCCACAAACTCATGAAGGGCCCGGGGCCGCATTCGGTCTGCCAGGGGGACCGATCCCCGAGATACGCTGCGGGGTTTCGCATCGAATAGGTCTTCTCCAGGCTTTTTCGGTTTGATTTTCAGCTCCCCCTCGGAATTTTTTCCGCGTTCAGAAGGGAAACCATCTGCCCATGGATCAATCCGTTGGTGGCCAGGACCTCTCCCGAATCGATCCTGAAGTGTCCGTCTCTGAGATCGCTCACTCTCCCTCCGGCCTCTCTCACCATGAGAACTCCCGCTGCGAGATCCCAGGGACGGAGTTTCATCTCCCAAAAACCATCGAATCGTCCCATGGCAACATAGCACAGATCCAAAGCTGCCGAGCCGTCTCGGCGCACTCCCTGAGAGGCCAGGGAAAACCTACGGAAATGGTCGAGGTTATTCTCCTGACTCTCCCGGATATCGTAGGGGAAGCCCGTCGCCAAAAGGCTCTGATCGAGGCTTTCCGTCTTGGACACGGAAATCTTCCCGCCGTTGCGAAAGACCCCCCCGCCCTTAGTTCCATGAAAAATCTCGTCCCGAATCGGGTCGTAGACAACCCCGAGCACGATCTCTCCCTCCACGGCCAAACCAATCGAGACACTGAAGCACGGATAACCGTGGACATAGTTGGTGGTTCCATCCAGGGGGTCTACGTACCATTGAATGGCGCTTTTGGCTTGGCGGTGTTTACTCTCTTCGGCTACGACGGTATGATGGGGAAAACGGTCCGAAATGCGACCAATAATAATCTCTTCACAGAGGCGGTCTACCCATGTCACCAGGTCAACGGTTCCTTTGTGTTCGACCTGGCCGGCAGCGCCCAGGTGCTTCCTCTGAATCTCGCCCACCTCCCTGGCGACGGCTTCGGCAAGGTCTTTCATCGATTGGAGTTCCCGATTCTTCAGTTTTCCGACCCTTCTTGTCGTCATCCAGGATTTTCTTCAAGTGCCACAGGGGAGACGTGGCTTCCCGGTTGGGATACCATTCGAGCAACGTCCCTCTTGCTGAGCCGAACCCCTCACAGACCCAGGAGCTTGCTCATATTCTCGCCCAGGATCTTGTCCAACTGTTCCGGATCGAGGCCCGCATCCTTTATTTCGTTCAGGTACCTCTCTTGCCTGATGAGGGGATAGTCACTTCCGAAGAGAATTCTATCCGGACCAATAATCTCGTGGGCCACACGGTAGATATCCTTCCGATACAAAAAGGGGCTGGCTGCCGTATCATAATAGACCCGCTGGGTTACCTCAGCCACTGAGGGCATCATTTCGTAGAAGATGAGTCCTCCGCCCCAGTGGGCAAGGATCACGGTCAGATCAGGGAAAGCGGAGACAAACCGATATACCTCTCTGAGGTCTGTCTCCCCTTTGCCCGGATAGGCATGCCCGACAGTCTCACTGACATGAAGGAGGAGGGGGATTCCTATTTTGCTGATCGCTTTGCAGATCGGTTCCATCCTGACAAAGTCACGTTGGGTCATCCCACGGGTGTAGAAACCAAGCTCCCCAATTCCCCTAATCCCTCCGTCCACACAGCGACCGATCTCTTCAATGGCCCTCTCAGGCTCCTCTGGACTGAAGCACCCAAAGCCGACCAGACGGCTGGGGAAGCGCTGAACGGCCTCCAGGATCGCATCGTTTCCCATTACGCATAAATCATGGCTCTGCCAGGGGAATCCACAGACCACAGCCATGTCAACACCGGCAACGTCAAGCTCACCAATCAAAGACTCGGGTCCAATCAGCTGAGCCTTTTCGTTCCCGTAGATCTGACGAAAAGCCGAGTCCTTTTGGCAATATCGCTGGCGATTCTGGCAGACCTCCCGGGGAAAGATGTGAGTGTGACCGTCGATGATCATGCCGATATGCCTCAACCCTTTTCAGTCATTTCGAAGAGGCTCACATCCCCTTTGCCACGGCGGAGCACCCTCGGCTCCTCATTGGTTAGATCGATAACGCTTGAGTGTTCTGCCCTGATGATGCCTCCATCAATGACCAGATCGAGCTTTTTGCCAAACTTCTCTTCAATGTCGCCAGGGTCGCTGTAGAGTTCCTCGTTGGGCTTATACACACTCGTACTGATGATGGGATGCCCCAGCCTTTTGACGATGCTGAGACAAATCGGGTTGTCAGGAACGCGAATCCCTACCGTCTTCTGCTTGGTCACGGCGATCTTGGGCACGAGTTTGGTTGCCTCAAGGATGAACGTATATGGCCCAGGTAGGAGCCTTTTCATGGTTTTGTAGGCGTAGTTGGATACGTGAGCATACTGGCTGATATCGTTAAGATCCGAGCAAATGAAACTCAGGGGCTTTATTCTGTCATGTCTTTTCAGCCGATAGATACTCTCAATCGGTTCTTTGTTGAATAGATCACAACCGATTCCATAGATCGTATCGGTGGGGTACCCGATCAGCCCTCCCTTCTCCAGAACTTCTACGACCCTTTCAATCAACCGTTTCTGTGGGTTCTTTGGGTTGATGCTGATTATCATACCGATCGCCTCCCTCTGTCTCGAGCCTTTGAGTCCTTGCTCAAACGTTTCAGTCCTTCACATTATCAAGGCTTTCCAATCATTATCAAGCATCGCCGTGACACCTCGGTACGTTAGGTAATTCTGTAAGCCTTGGCCAGCCACGTTTTGAATCCCATCTTCTTCCAGAAGGCTGCTGCTTCTCTGTTTTCGATTTGATAGAAGAGCTCCACATGATCAATCCCCCCTCTTTTAAACCAATTGAGCAGCCTGTTGCATAACGCCGTTCCAATTCCCAATTGTCGGCTTCCCTCCTCAATGAAGACATTTTCAATGTAGCCTACGGCCTCTGGGGTAACAACGGATGGACTTCTATTGATCCGTCCCATCGCGAACCCAACCAGCCCGTCGCCTCTATCAGCCACAAAAACAGCATAGTTTCGATCGCTAAGCGCCCGATGCAAGTACCGTTTGTACTTGTTTCGGGCATCAGGTGAAATCTGGTAGAACCCATCCATCGGCTTTATGTGGCGGGCCAACCCCAGCCACAGTTCGGCGATCTGCTCCAGGTCATCCTCATTCCAGGCCCTGATCCTCACTTTTTTCATTCACCATCCTCCATGGACGCCCTCCTTATTATATATTATCACAGGATTCTTGATGCTCGATTCCAAATGATGAATCCGTCCCAGATCGACAATCTGGGGTCCCGTATCTAAAAACCGGAAAACACCACCCCGAAACCCACAACGGATTCTACTCATTCCGCGACCGATGATGGAGAGAACCACAAGGATCCTCTGAACCTCAATGAACTGTAAAAATACCGTGAGTTTGATTTAGACCCCGTTGTGGGCCTGTTGATGGGTGGAAACATCTGGAGAGCCATTTGGAGACGACCCCTTCGCTCTCGGGGGGTCGAAAGAAGGAGACCCGATTTGCACCTCACGGCGTCTATAACCCGCTGAGGACCTCTTCCACGAACTCTCTGAGATCTTCGTTCTTCGTCATCATGGCGAGAATCTCAAGTTTCGATCTGAACCCCTGCTTTTCCATTGCAGCTCTCGCCTCATACTGCATTCTGAGGACCTCGATGGTTTCTCGAACCACGGTGGGGTCCTCATAGTCAAGGAGCAGAGAGAGGGTACTCCAGTCATCAGGGAGGCCGTATTCATCGAGGTAACTCTGCACGGCCTGGGCAAATCGGTCAGATCCATGGAGCGTATATATGGCGCTGTGGGCCGCCTTGTGCTTATCCGATCCCTTCTTCCCCATGAAGAGTTTCTCTGCTTCTTTTCGATACTGTTTTTGAAGCCAGCTGGACTGGGGAGATTTTCGTCTCCGTTCCGGTCTATCGTGGGATACATGAGAACTCCGACCCCTTCGTCGGTCTATCTCTCTCCAGCTCGGCCGTTCTTCATCGTCATAGTCCCGACCCATACCGCCATCTCCCTCATGTTCTCTCCATGAACGCCATGACTCTCCCAAGATCGCTGACCTCTCCCCTCACCCTTTCCCGCCGACCCGTATTCCAGAGACTGTCATGCTCAGAGCCACACCGATCAGGAAAAGCCTCCTTGCTGGCGTGATGGTTCCCCTCTCCAACTACTTCCCATGATGCCCCAAAAGTCATGGGAAGTCAACCTTTGACCCGCTGGTTGGGGTTAATATAATTGGAGGATATGAGTAAGCCTCGTGAGCGTTTTCCCAGGTCCATTCTGATTCCTGCCTTCTGACTCGTGACCCCTTTTTATGTGAGCCCAGCCCTTGCAGAACGCTTGCGGTATGTTTTCTATTCTCGACCTGATTGTGCTATATTAGGGTATAATGAAAAGCAGGAGGTAACCCATGGATGCAGTCTGCTACACCCTCGAGGGAGCCCTTGAGAAGGCCATTGAGCAGGAACAGAACAGTTTCGAAATATACCGGCAGGCAATTCGCATCGTGAAAGATCCCCAGGCACGAGTGGTCCTCAAGGAACTCGCCCTGGAGGAATTGGAACACAAGCATACCCTGGAAAAGGCCCTGATCGGGGAGGCAGTGGCTCTCCATGAGGAAGGGGAATCCACAGGCCCAACCATGAATCTGACTTACTTCCTGGAAGAAAAACCCCTGAGTCCAACTTCTAGCCCCCAAGATGTGATGGTTTTTGCCATCCATGACGAGAAACGGTCGGTCGATTTCTACAAGGAGATGACCACCCAGTGTGGCGGGGCGCCTATGGAGGACGTTTTTTCCAAACTGCAACAGGAAGAGACGAGGCACCTGGCTCGGCTGGAAGAAACGTACGAACAGCTTTACATGAGTCAGATGTAGCCGACGTAGGTCGCTTCCCGGTCCTCTGGTATTTCCACCCCATCCATCGATTCACCATTCTCCCTGGGTGGGACCCCGGTCTTGCCATCGGGGCTGTTTTGTGATGAATTATCGGGGACGTGGGAAGGGATGAGAAATACAAAGGGGCGTTCACGGAGAGACCCTGGAGCAATTCGATGAAGAAATATGTGATTATTGGGAACGGTGTTGCAGGAACGGCTGCTGCTGAGAGTATCCGTCAATCAGACAGAGAGGGAAAGATCGATATCTTCACCGATGAGCCCGCCCTTTTCTACACGCGAATCCGCTTGCCCGACTACATTGCTGGAGAGATCCAAGAAGAGAAGCTCATTCTTTGGAAACCCCAATGGTATCAGGAAAAAGGAATAGAGGTCCATCTCGAGGAGCCCGTTCAAAAAGTCGATCCAAAAAAGAAGGAGATTCACACGGCTAGGGGAACCCCTTACCCCTATGATCGCCTCCTTTTGGCGACGGGGAGTCACTCCTTTATCCCGCCTATCAAGGGTACGGAGAAACCTGGCGTCTTTGCTCTCCGATCCCTGAGAGACAGTCGACTCATCAGAGACTATGCTGCCAAGGCGAAAAAAGCGGTTCTCATTGGGGGGGGCGTGCTCGGCCTGGAAGCGGGAAACGGATTAAGGAGGCTCGGTCTGGAGGTTGCCGTTGTTGAGTTCTTTCCGAGACTTCTCCCTCGACAGATGGACGTTCCTGGGGCAGAACTTCTCAAGGAGAAGATGGAAGCGATGGGGTTCAGTTTCTACCTGGGAGCCAGGTCGCAGGAAATCCAGGGGAAGGAGAAGGCCGAGGGGCTGGTTCTCGAAGGGGGTCAGATTCTCCCCTGCGATATGGTCCTGATTTCTGCAGGTGTCCGCCCCAACCTCGATCTGGCCAGACAACTCGGCCTTGCGGTTGACAAAGGCGTTCTCGTCAATGACCGGTTGGAGACTCAGGTTCCTGACGTCTACGCCGCTGGAGACGTCATCGAGCACCGCGGCGTGTTCTATGGGATCTGGCCGGCCTCAGAAAAACAGGGGGAAATTGCCGGGATCAATATGGCTGGAGGCAGCGCCCTCTATGAAGGAACCGTGATGTCTAACCGTCTGAAAGTGGTCGGGATCGACCTGGTCTCCTCAGGGGACATAGACGTTGATGGAAAGCTGGAAAACCTGCTAGCCAAGGACGAGAAGCGTTTTATCTATCGCAAGCTTGTGCTGAAGGACGACATCATCGTCGGGTGTATTCTCCTTGGGGATATCTCGGGGAATCTCGAAATCCTTGAGGCCATGGAAAAGAAGACGAGCGTGGAAGCCTTTAGGAATGTTATTCTCGGAGAAGGGTTCGACTTCAAAAAACTAAAAAGCTGAGGAGGAAGGGATGGAAAAATGGGAGTGTACGGTTTGCGGATATGTCTATGACCCGCCAAACGGTGATCCAGACAATGGAGTCGATCCAGGAACCCCTTTCGAAAAGGTGCCCGATGATTGGGTCTGCCCGGTGTGCGGGGCAGCCAAGGATCAATTCGAAAAGCAGTGAGGGTGGCGAGGTTCTCCTCGGCCCCAACTCTTCGGTGAATCCCAAACAGAGGAATGATATCCCATACGGCAGCAATGATGAGCGGTTAACCATCTGCCTCAACGGGTTGGCCGAAGGGGTGCTTTCACAATTGCGGCCACTCCCATCGGGAGACGGATGAGGAACAGAGGGCGTCCGAATCTCTGAACCCTTTCGAGGATGGGAAGAAAGGGTGCGGTGTTTGCCTCGAATTTTCTCCGGGAACCCTGGGGTGCCCCCTCCGGATGTCAACGACTGTCCGAACTCACATTCCCAATCCCCTGGCAGTCTCCTCCCCATTTTCGGCTCGAATCTGCTGTCGGCTCAATGGTGATCGCTAAAGGCCTATTCTTGCTCTGGAAAAGAGCTGCAATCCTTTACCAGACCCCGAGAGAGAGGAGCAGCTATGGAAGCAAACGAGGCGGTAGACTACTTCCAGGTTGAGTCACTTCTGACTGACGAGGAGAGGCTTTTCAGAGACAGGGTTCGAGAATTCGTGGATGAGGAATGCATGTCCATCATTGCGGGTCATTTCGATAGAGGGACCTTCCCGACGAAACTCATTCCGAGGATGGCCAACATGAAACTGTTCGGTCTCCACGTGGAGGGATATGGCTGTAAGAGGGAAAGCCATGTGACTTATGGGTTGATCTGTCAGGAACTGGGGCGCTGCGATAGTGGCTTAAGAGCCATGTTTTCTGTTCAGAACTCCCTGGCCATGTATCCCATCTATACCTTGGGTTCTGAAAACCAGCGGAGAAAATGGCTTCCTAAGATGGCACGAGGAGAAGTCATCGGCTGCTTCGGCCTTTCTGAACCTGATTTCGGCTCGAATCCTTCGGGGATGACCACCCGCGCGGCAAGACACGGTGATCGATACATTCTCAACGGGACCAAGATGTGGATCACCAACGGGTCGGTCGCTCGTGTCGCGGTGGTTTGGGCAAAAACCGACGGGGAGATCCGGGGGTTCTTGGTGGAAGCGGGGACTCCCGGGTTTCAGTCTACCGAGATACGGCGGAAGTTCTCCTATCGAACGTCTTCCACATCCCTTTTGACATTCAAAGACTGCGAAATCCCAAGAGAAAACATGCTTCCAAAGGCCAGGGGCTTTAAATCTGTCTTTCAATGTCTCAACCATGCCCGCTACGGGGTCGCCTGGGGTGCCCTGGGTTCGGCCATCGCGTGCTACGGGACGGCAAAGGCTTTTGCTCACAAGAGGGAGGTCTTCGAGAAACCTATAGCCGCTTACCAACTCGTTCAGGAGCGCCTGGTTCGAATGGTCGTTGAGATCACAAAGGCGCAGTTACTCACCCACCATCTGGGCAGGCTACTCGATCAAAACAGAGCGAGCCATTCCCAGATCTCACTTGCCAAGCTGAATAATGTGCGGGAGGCCATGAAAATAGCCCGAATGGCCCGAGACATCCTCGGGGCCCGAGGCATTCTGGCCGATCACCACGTTATTCGTCACCTCTGCGACCTTGAAGCCATCAGCACCCTAGAGGGGACGGAAAGCATGCATACGCTGATCCTCGGGCAGGATATCACCGGGATCTCGGCACTCCGTTAGATGCTCCTTCGCGCAAGGGCCTGGTAGCGATCCCGATGGAGCCGGGCTGCGTTGGAATGTCAGCGGAAGAAGAAGAGGATTTTGTGGCTAAGGTCGCTGAAAAGGTGAAGGCCTAAAACTGTAGAAATAGAGAATCTATGTGTTCAGTTTACGATCCCAGTCAAACTCCCGCGTGGTCACCGTGTGTTCCATCCGCTGAATGCGACGCTCTAAGTTATCATATCTCCGTTTTAGCCGGTCGATCGCCCCTTTTCTTGAATAGACGTAGCTGTCATAGAACTCCTGCTGATCATCCGTTTGGATGGGTATGACCGGTTCTGGCTTCATCAAGAGGGCAGCAATGAAGTACAATGCCATAATCGGCCAGAATCCACTGAAAAAAAGCAGGATGAGCACGATGGCTCGGGTCCAAAAAACAGAGAAATCGAAATATTCGGCAATGCCCCTACACACACCCAGTATGATGCCGTTGCGCGAACGATAGAGCCCTCCGCGAAGGATCCTCTCAAATCGTCTCATGATCCCCGGTCCTTTCTTTTGCGATCCAGAATGATGGTTTCCAGAGCCTCCACCCGCTCTTCGATTCGGGATAGCCCCTGATATATCTCTTGAATCGTCTTGGCCTCTTCGGCTTGCAGTTTCTGACCTTTACGGGACAACCCCCCTTTTAGGATCTTGATGGCCATGAGGATGGTACTTCCAATAATGGCCAGTGCCAGCACAGAACCTCCAAAAACGATAGCCACAATCAGAACCCCTTGCATGGTTGAATTCACTCCCGCTCGTATTCTGCAGATCAACGTCTCAAATCGAAGGAACCAGAAGAATCATTCCTTGTGTACCCGCCCTTTCCTTGCCCCTGCTGGATTCCGGAACCTTGGCTTTTTCCTGTGCCTCTTCTTGAACTGTAAAACCGATTCAACAGTATAGCAATCTACGGGTAGAAATCTATGATGTGGAAGCAGTTTTGTCCTCCTTTGCAAGAGAGGACTTCAGGCTTTGCAGTTCCTTTTCAATCTCCTCGTCAACGGCGAGGGTATCCAGATCACCTTCCAGGGTGGGTTTCCTCCCGAAATTGACCAGATCAGCTTCGGCTTCCATTCTTTCGATACGGTTCTCCAGTTCCTCGAACTTGATGATGGCCTCAGAGGTATCCATGCGACGGATTTCTTCCTGGGCGCGCCTTTTTCTGTTTGCATGAATGTGCCGTTGCACGAGGACACGCTGTTTTTCCCGTGCAGCCCCGAGTTTATCCTCAAGCTGCCGAATGTCATCCTGATACTCCTCGACCAAGCCGTCGCACTCAAGCAACTCTTTCTTAAGGGCATCCGCTCGGTCGGAGTATCTTCGCTTTTCCATCAGCGCTTCCCGTGCCAGATCGTCTCGGTCTTTGCTCACCGCAAGGGCTGCCCTGTCTTCCCAGTACTTCTCCCGGGACTGGACCTCATCGAGCTGACGCTGAACCTTCTTGCTGTTCGCCATGACCCCAGCGCACGACGCTTTGATTTCAACCAGGGTGTCTTCCATCTCACGGATCATGAGTTTGATCAGCTTTTCCGGATCTTCCGCCTTATCGAGCATGGCGTTGATATTGGAACTGACAATATCACGAAAGCGTGTGAAAATCCCCATCACATAACCTCCATTCTGCTGGTTTTACCAGACCGAGAGGCACGAATTATGCCAAGACCCAATTCTCCCTAAAAACCTTGGAATTTCAAAAGGTTCAGAACTTGACGGGCAACAAAACTTTGTGGTATAATTTGCTAGAACTTAGCTATTTGTGCTATTATATCACGATTCTCACCATGAAGAAAAACCTGAGATCTCCCTTGAGCGAGCGTAGCCAGCTGAAACCCTCTGTGGAGCCGGTCGAGGCGCTGGGGCAGTCCGAAGTCTTCCTGGATTTCCAGGAACGCCTTTCCCGGGTTGCACCCATCGATCGACCTGTGCTGCTCATGGGGGAACGGGGGACCGGAAAGGAACTGGCTGCCCGGAGGTTGCATTTTCTTTCGAACCGATGGGAACGCCCACTGTTGGCACTCAATTGTTCCGCCCTCACCCCTTCCCTCATCGAATCAGAACTATTCGGATACGAAAAAGGGGCATTTACCGGTGCTGAAAGACGACGGGCCGGTAGGTTTGAGGCTGCTGACGGGGGGACTCTCTTTCTGGATGAAATCGGAAGCATCCCTCTGGAAGTGCAGGAGAAAATCCTGCGGGTCGTGGAATACGGCACATTCGAACGGGTTGGGAGTTCAGAGCGTGTTGAAGTGGACGTGCGAATCATCGCGGCGACAAACGCTGACCTGAAAGCGCTTGCAGAAGAAGGCCGATTCAAGCAGGATCTGCTCGATCGACTCTCCTTCGAAGTGCTTTTTCTGCCAGCTCTGAGAGAACGGAATGGGGATATTCTCCTGCTGGCAAACCATTTTGCAG
Organism: uncultured Thermodesulfobacteriota bacterium; assembly: GCA_964348185.1. Taxonomy (GTDB): domain Bacteria; phylum Desulfobacterota; class BSN033; order WVXP01; family WVXP01; genus CAYGBW01. The sequence continues at coordinate 24,000 of CAYGBW010000114.1, forward strand.
CGAGGATGGCGTTTGAACTGGGCTGGGAAGAAATACCCCAATTCAGTGACGAAGCCATTGTGGCCCTTGAGAGTTACTGCTGGCCCGGGAATGTGCGTGAACTGAAAAACCTGGTTGAGCGTGCGGTGTATCGATCCGATTCAGTGCTGATCGCCCATGTTGTCTTCGACCCATTTCGTTCTCCCCAAGGGGAGCACCGCCTACGGAGGGAAGAAGGTCACCCCGTCGAAACGGAGAGGCCCTCGATAGATGGCCTTATGGAAAACCCCCTTAAAGAGGCTGTTCGTGGACTAGAGATTCGCCTTCTGCGGAAGGCCCTTAAAGAGTCGAAATACAATCAACGAAAAGCCGCCCAGGTTTTGGGGTTGACTTACCATCAATTTCGAGGATTATATCGTAAATACATTGAGGAGATTGAATGATCGGTCCCTCAAAAAGGTCACCGCTTGACCCCGCCAACATAGCCGGGCAAGGGAATGAGAGGGCAGCACTCAAGAATCTCAGGGGAATTGAGAGGCGATGTATCTTTTTTGACACGCCTCCGTCTATACGAGCAAGACTAGGGCATGATGCAAGACTTGATGGGTGGCAATCCAACGAACGATCTGACAAATCAGATTGAACAGATTTGGAAGGTGTATCATCAAAAGCTCCACAGCTTTATCCAAAGCCGTGTCGGAGATGCATCCATCGCGGATGACATCCTTCAGGAGGTCTTTACACGAATCTATTCCCGGATCGACACGCTCAAGGAGAGCGGGAAGATTCAAAGCTGGATCTATCAAATCACCCGAAATGCCATTATCGATCATTACCGCGCTCAAAAGATAACGGAAGAGCTTCCCGAGTCCCTTTCGGCTCCCGAAATGGATCACACGGATAAGACACGGCAGGAGATTGAGGGTTGGTTTTTACCCTTCATTGAGAGTTTGCCCGGTCATTACCGTCAAGCCCTCATGCTGTCGGAAATCGAGGGCTTGACACAGAAAGAGGTCGCCAAACGGCAAGGGCTGTCTCTATCCGGTGCAAAGGCAAGGGTTCAGCGGGGCCGGGCAATGCTGAAGAAGATGCTGTTGGAGTGCTGCCGTTTCGAGTTCGATCATCTCGGAAATGTGATTGACTACGAAGAGAGGGGCTCATACTGTGACAAATGCTGAAACAGTGTGAGAAAGAATTTGAGATCTTCATCGTTCGTCGTCCAATAGTTTCATCACCTCATCCAGTTCTTTCTCAGCCCTTGTTATCAAAGCCTTCGAGTAGTCCATATTGTGAATAGCCTTCCCCTCCTTGACCAGGTTGAATTTGCGCTGGGCTTGGTCGAAGATGTTCTTGTAGGACACGTAAATCTTCTTTCCTTTCCTCTCCTTCCTCTCCATCCTTCGCCTTACCTTCTCGATCTTGGAAGCGGTTTGAGTCACCAGTGCTTCCCCCGCGGAAATCCAGGTATCGAAGGTCTTACCGTAGCCCTGTTCGTGGCACTCGACACAACTGGTACGAATGTTTCCCGCAGTCGACCTCTTCCCTTGCCCTGTGGCCCAGTGACAATCCGCACAATCAATCACGCCAGTCTTCAGCCCTGGGATTTCCTCCACTCCGAAGGCTCCCCTTCCATAGAAGAGGTTTGAGGCGGTTACGTGGCAATCCTCACATTTCACCTGGCCCAGGGATGCACCGTGGTGGCAGTCCGAGCAGTTTCTGAGATATGTCTTTCCGTGCTCACTCCACGGGGAGTGACAGGCTTCACACGGCATCTCATTGGACACCACATGGAGATCATGAGAGAAGGTAAGCGCTCCGAAAGGTACGGGTTGTTTGTCCATTTCCACGTGGCAGAGGGTAGTACAGGATAGTTTCACCTCACGTGTCTCGGGGATATGGTCTGTGGAGATCATGGCCATGGCCTCCTCTGCCTTGTTGATGGAGACGTTTAGAAGCTTCAGGGCGTATTCGATGTTATGAGCACCCTTTCCCAGAAGAACGAAACTGTAATTCCGTCTAGCCTCGTTCAGCAGGTTCTGGGCCTTCTTCAGTGTGGTTCTTCCAATTCTTTCCTGGTCTAGCTCATACAGTTTGCTTTGGACCGTGTAGATCCTTTTGTTCGTCTCAAGTTCCATCTCAGCGAGTAGTTTCTGCCAATTTCGTAGCATCCGCTCATAGCCTTCTCCATGGCACTTGATGCACCGCTCCTCGAGGGCGCTCTGATCGTAGTCTACCGTGAACAAGGCCTTTTCCCCCCGCTCCTTGCTACTATGGCAGGCCGTGCAATCCAATTTGGCCAGGTACATCTTGCTCGGAGAGGAAGGAACGCCTATCCCTCCAGCCCCTCTGTACATTTCCCGTGGTCCGAGATGGACCTCTTCGGCATGGCACTTATCGCAGTTGGCACTGAAGTGAGTCAGGGTGGGAATTTCCCCTTTGAAATGGATGACTTCTGAGTGACAACGGTAGCATTCGAGTTTATAATCCGTAACATGATTTTTGTGGATGAATTCAGAAGGGTATTTTATCTCGAGTATTTCGGGGTCATCATGGCATTCCACACAGGCGTTGGGTGGGACATTCCCGTTCCCTTGGATCACATTCAGGTGACACTCTCCACAGGAGACCCCTTTCTCAATGTATCTTCGGTGATTGAAACTGCGTCCCCCAATGTTTATGTCCCCCTTGGGCTCGGAATGGCAGGAGGTGCAGGTACCCACAGCGCATGAGAGACAGTTCTCAAGCGTTTCCCCTTCCCCCTTCCCGTAAAAATGGCAGATGAAACAATCCGTTTCGGTCACGGTTAAATGAGCCCCCTGGACGATCTGAGCGTGACAGGTGGTACATCTTAGCTTTTTCCCCCTTCTCAATTCTTCCAGATGAAGGGCGTGGTTGAAGACCACGTTCTTGAAAAGGATGCTGTTCTTCAGGAGTTCCTTGTTGTGACACCCCTCTTGGAGACAGCTCTCGTCGCCAATGACCGCATGGGGCTTACTCGGATGCTTACCCGTTATGAAATAGGCCAGCGACAGTTGCCCGTCTCTCCATTTCCCCTTGAGATGGTTGAAGAAACCGGGTTCGTAGTGGCATTGGATGCAGGCCACATTTTTATGGGAGGAGGACTTCCACGACTCAACGTAGGGTTTCATGTCATGGCAAATTCCACAGAAAGTAGGGGTCTCGGTAAACTCATACGCTAAAACGATGAAAAGGACTAAAACTCCGGCTACGATGGCCAGGAGTCCGAAGACGCCCCCTTTGTGATTCCTGATCCCGCTCCGTATTGACCCTAAGAGCTCTCTCAAGAAATCCTTCGCTGCCCTCAGTGTTTCGGTGATCTCCCCCATCAGCTCCCTCTCCGATTCAACGCTTGGACTGCTTCGCGTTGGTTTTAAGTACGTTCCCCGGCCCTTTTGATGCCACTAATTTGAGCCGTCCAAATTAGAGAGCCGTCCTTTCGTTCCAAAAGAACGGGCTCAATCCAACAGGCGTTCCCTTTCAAGCCAACAGGCAGTGCAATGCTATCCTATCAAATCCGAAAATCCAGTCAACATATTTCATCGCCTTTACCGCCACTCAGCGGGGAAATCTCATGATTCTTCCCCTGCCTCCCTATCGGCCAATTTCAGGAACTCATCCGGAATCGGGATCCGTTCACCGCTTTCGAAATCGTGGAAAAAAATGACCTGGTAACCCTCCGCCACCGCCTCCCCATTGGCTTTGTTGCTGAAACGGAAGGTCAGCCTGGCCCGCCCCTTCTCAAAGCTGTAGTACCCCACGGACACTCGAATCTCCAATCGATCGTATAGATAGACCGGGGTTATGTACCGCATATGGGTCTCACCGACGAGGAACCGGGGCCGAGTCTCAAAATGTTCCGCGATCATTCGCTCTCTTGCTGTGCAGGCCCATTCTATGTAAGACTCGTCATAAGCCATGGATTGCGTGGTCACGTCCCGGGGTATAACCACATGTTCATAAACATAGCCCTTAGCCATTTTGGATACCTCCCTTCTCCCCTGAGAGGGGTTTCTGAGGATAGGCGAGCTATTTCACCGTTACACAGGTGCAGCCGGCTAGATGGCAGACTTCATGAGAAACGCTTCCAAGCAAAGGGGCTTCTACACCGCCTGTTCTGCGACTTCCCATGACGATTATGTCCACGCCATTTCCCTCGCATATCCCAGGATCACTCCTGCCGGATCCCCCAAAATCACAACCGATTGGCAATGCTTCGCACCGCTCACCCTGACCTCGCTCTTGGCTGTCTCGACGATTTCCTCGCCCCCCTTTTTCAGGACGTTTTGGAGACTCTCAATTTTGGGAGATTCCTGTTCGGACATTCGGGGCATAGAGACCCCGTGGACGAGTTAGACTCTAGCGTTGTACCTCAAAGCCCTGTCACAGGCAAACCCAATGGCCTTCCTCGCATGCTCCGAGCCGTCTGTCGGGGCGAGGATCTTCCTTGTCATGAGCTTGCATCCCCTTTTCTGGAAGTCCACCCCATCGGGAAGACCACTCTCCAAAGGCCGTATTTCCCCTCAGTGAGAAGTTCTCAACTCTAAAGCAAATCCTCAGAAGATGTCAAGGAATTTATGAGTTTGGGAGATCTTGGCTGGTTTTTGGATTTACCAGATCGCAACAGCTCAGCGCTACTGCATGGAGGGCTAAGAGCAAGGAGGTAGAGATTCTTCTACACAGGACAAAGGTCTTGCCAGGTTGAGCCGATTCGTGAAAACACGAGGAGTCGACCGATTCCGATTCAGGTTATCCCCTTGACAGCGTGACTATTTCTCCTCTTTCTTTTCTCTTTTTTGGGCCCTTCTTCCCCCCACTTTCTCGATAATTCTTTCCGCCATTTCGGGGATTTTTTCAAAAACCGCCTCAAGGGTGCTCCCCTTTTTGACTCCGTGAAAAGAAATCTCTCCCCCCTTGACCGCAATAAACGCAATTGGGTCAATTCTGATGCCACCACCTCCTCCGCCTCCCTCTCCCTTTGATTCGGCTTTTACGCCACCCGAACCCCCACCTGCCCCGATGCCTAGCGAGACCCTTGAGATGGGAATGAGGGTGAAATCCCCAGCTTGAAACTCCTTTCCAATAATTGTTTCGGTTTTGGCAATGCTCCTGAACTCATCCAGCAGCGTTTTGATGAGACTTTCTGGGACACTTGCCATGGCGATTCCTCCTCTCTCTATCGTCTTTTGATCGATGAGGCGGTCCTAATGATCCTTAGATAGGGAAGGCGGATCAGCAGACCGACGGCCACTTTGATAATTCTGTACGGATGGAACTGTAACCATCCCCTCACTGAGTTGATATTTTGGAAATTCATCGAAAGACTTACATTTTCGAGATGGATATTGGCAAAGACTCCCCAGAGAACGCCGTTCCACAGAGGATCGGGGGTTGAGAAAGTGGCTTCCATTTCTCGGATAGAAACCGACCGCACCAGATCGATCACCGTGCGATACCCCTTTTGGAGGAGTTCCGCAAAAAGATACCTATCCTTGAGGAGACCGCGCCCAAAGGCCTTGAGGGTCCATTTCTTTTCTTTTGGTCTTCTCGGTTTCTCTCTGCCTAGCGTCTTTGTAACCGAGAGGCTCATCCATCTCACGGTCAGAGACTTTTCCGTCGAGTCGAATCTCAATGAGACAGGAATCAGAAGAAAACCCAGAATGGCCACAGTAAGGGTCAGGAGAATTATATAGGAAAGGGCTCCCAAAGGTTTCCTCCGGGTGATTCTAAAATAAGAATAGCCGATACCCTACGAAAGTCAATATAGCTTAGCCATCCTTCAATATCCCCGAATCGTACGAGGGAGGACCCGAAGAATATAGAGAAATATTGGAGCCTATATTCTGCGCTCAGGACATTTTGTCGGGGTCGAAAAACCTCCGTAATGGGTAGGGCTTCCGGCCCGATATGTCGTATCCAGCGAGACCGAAAACCCTTCTCTCCCTGTTTTATGCCCACCCCTGAATCGTTTGAGACTTCTATGACATCCGTACAAGGGAATAACAATTTTTGGCACCAAAAATCCGCCTGTGAGGGTCATTGAATTATCTTTACATAGAGCTCATGCGGGTTTGCGCCGACGGTTCAACCTGGCACGAGTTATGAAAAATGAGGAAACCATGCCTTCCAAACGGACGTTTCTTTTGCTTAGCCTTCTGGTCTTGCTGGGACCGGTGAGCTGTGCAACGTACAGGCCACGGAGAATCGACATCCGCCCTGTTGGTGAGTACCCCAATATGAGCACTGCTGAGGGAATCTCGGTGGCTGCTGATCCCTATGGGACAGAAGAAAAAGCAAAGGAAGGATTCCAAAAAGACGTTACCCGCAAGGGGTTCCTCCCGGTAAACTTGATCTTCGAGAACGACACCAGTGAACGCGTTCGGATCCATAGAGAAACAATCGAGTTCGTTGACGAAAACGGCGTCATTCATAGGCCCGTTAACAGCAAGGCCATGTTTGAGAATTTGAAGTTCAGTGCGGTGGCACACTTCGTAGCCGGCAGCGTTATCTCGGTAGTCGTTGGTGCGGTTTCATCGGTTTCTGCTGTCCTCGCAAACCAAAAAATGAAAGCTGACTGGTCGCAAAAGGAGATTCCAGAAGATCTCATCATTCCGCCGGGAAGGAAGATGAACGGATTTGTCTATTTCAAGTTTCCCGAAGGCGAAACAACCAGGCTCAGCAAGCTATGCCTGGAGTCAGAGACGATCAATAGCAGAAAAAGAATTCGAATTGAGCTCGTGCCTCGTGATGACGCATCCTTAATTATGATTTCTCCAATCAAACAAGCCAGGCCCATTGACCCATCGCTTACCGGATCCAGTCCCTAAAGGGGGAATTCAAAGGAGCACAATATACGGCCCCTTCCATTGTCGTAACCGAGCAACGATAGCATGTTGGATGAAACAGATTGATATTCTTCGTAGCCTTTCAAAATTGGGTGATGAGCCGAAGGACTGCCTCCTCCAATCGCTGCTGAAAGGTATCCCCTTCAACGTTCAGAGTACACTGGGCCGAAAGTAGGGTCGCCCTTAACATAGAATTCCCGTTCTGCCGATCTTTTTCAAAGCCTCCCTAATCCCGACGTCCTTGATCCTGTCAACCAAGACTCTTTGCTTATCCTCGGTTTTCCTGCTAGGAATAAGGTAGCCCTTCTTCTTTTTGAACTCATCGAGTGAGACTAATGCAAACGCTTTGGCAAGATATTCTCCTTGCATTAAAGTGTTAGATATGTTGTGTTTTGGTTCTGCTTCTTCACTTATGAGATCTCTATTCAATTTCTCTACCAAGTAAGGATGAATAGCAAGATGCCACAATTCTTCCATTGCATCATCAATGAAATAATCATCTGTTTTAGGATTCTCTCTATCGCCAATTACAAATGAAATGCTAGATCTGAGATGATTGTGCAGATAAAACCGTCGTTCCTTGATTCTGCAGAGAATTCTGGGAATGTAAACAAAGGAAGGCAGATCGAAACTCAGAGAAAGTTCTTCTTCGCCTCTATCTGTTCTTACTCTAGCTTTTACCAAAAGCTCATGTCTCGTCAAGAATTCGACATTGTTTTTTCTCACATAATCAAAATCTGCCCTTTGAGGAGAAAAAAATCTCGGTAAGAAAACGCTAATAAAATCACCCACATCATTAGTAATCCCCTTGGCATGTTCAAGATATTTCTGATCCAATTCACTTTTGGTCTCATAGGGTTCTTTCTTGTGTTTAGAAGAGATTCTCTCATAATGCAGAATCTCTTCTCCCATCTCACGGCGCAGTCTTTCAATCACCATTTCATCTGTTATTGGCTGAAGATAAGAAACCTCCATGTCTCACCTGTCAGGTAAGGGTAAATCAGCGGAAGAAAATCCTAGAAAACCAAAAGGAGAGATAAATACGCGGGAACGTATCGCCTCTACGGTAAATAGACTCATCAGTGAACAACTAGGAGTCGACCTCAATGAAGTCACTGAAAGCGCCCTCATCCTCGACGATTTGGGGGCGGACTCATTGGACGGTGTGGAATTAGTCATGGCACTCGAGGAGGAATTTGATATCGAACGACCTGCCGAAGACTTCGAGAACCTCGACACGGGAGTTCTATCATCGGATATTTGGCCATGAAGTGATGGAATAAGCCCTTCAAATGACACCAGAGGGATGAATGGGGGAACGTTCAGCATTCATAATGCAAGAAATCTCGTGGCGTGGCCCATGGTTCAATCGCTCTTCATGAGATAATCTTCTTGGAACAGAGAGACTCATTTCTTTCCCCGTTCCCGCATCTCTCGTTGGCGCATGGGCATCGAGTCGATCAACGAAAAGATCTCGTTGAGATCGACTGTCGTTTCTCGGCGGAGTTTCTCTCCCCCATCCTTGCCAATGAGCACAACGGTGATTTGCCCCGGGGCGATTGAGAAACGCCTCTGGAGCGACTCGGCGGCTCTTTTGCTGATCACCGTCTCACTGATCCGGCTCTTTCCGATTTCAAAAACGTGGAAAACAAGCAGGTCTCGATCGATTATTTCGTCCGTCTGCCCTTCGAGTTCCCTCGTCAAGTTTTGATAACCCGCATGTTGCGCCGAAGGAGCGAACACCATCAGCAGCCTATTCTCCCATTGGTACTTGCTCAGATCAATCTCGTTCCGTGCCTCTCCAAGTTCCACGTTCATAATGATGCTCACAAACAACAGTAACCCAAAAAATCTGTTCCCCTTGTCCATGTCTTTCTCTATCTGGTCAATCTTCACGGTTATTTTAACACAATTCTGTGGCATCCTGCGATGGCTGATATTCTCCCGGGAAACGAATCAGGTTGATCAACACGACGTGGGGCGATGCGCTCCCCTTTGAGATTTCGCCCCTGGCCTTTTGAAGCGCCTTACTCACCTTCTTTTTCGTCTCTTTTCACTTGATCGGCACAGGATCGGTGCGTTAAGATCTTAGGGCGGTGAGCTTGAGAACCCAAAGGGGAGATGCTTAGGGAACTCTTGAAGCGACAGACTCACCCTTTGGGGAGGTCCTGGTTTGCGGTTCTCTGTGACTGCCTGCTGAGGGCTATTGGGGCCTTTTCCAGAGAAAACCCATGCCTCTCGTCGTCTTGTCTAAGGGAAATATCTATGGGTGGGGTTAGATACCTCAAAGACCTTGTTCTTGGAAGAGTCAGGCACTGGGACGTGTCAAATAACGCCGTTCTCGAAGAGTTGTCGAGCAGATTAGGGAGTCTCGAGAATCCTAATTATCTGATACTTAAACACCTTCTTTCTTCTACACGATTCGTTGTTGACTCGCTACTCGGACCTCTCCCCCCCTGGCTATTGGGTCTCAACTATCAAAGGGGATCGAGGAGATTCATGGCTGTTGATCCAAAGAAGATAGCCATTTCAGAGCTCCGTCGCATCTATTGCATCCTATTGACTTATTTCGTTTTTGTCCTTTACAAGACCAATCTCTTGCCAGAAGAAGAACTCAGGAGAGCCCTGTTCGAGGTGACAGATGAACCCGATTTCACGAAGGAGTTTCTCGGGTCTCTCGAGAGGATCGGCAAAATACATATGGGATCCGTCGAAGGACAGAAGATCAGGGCAGGCCGTTGGATGGCTTGGCGGCTCTGCGAGAGAGTCTGGGATGAAGTTGTCGAGGTAGTCGGTCTCAGCCATCAAGGGAAACCCGAATCCCTGTACGATCTTGCGACCGTGTCAGAACTGGCCTATGACAACGCCGTGAAGAGTCTCCGGGCGGAGCTTGGCCTTTGACGTTCATCGGGCCAAAGTGGGCGAATTCTCATGGGATTGGCCACCGTTGGAGAGACCGACAGCAAGCGTGAGTCATTGCAACCGAGACCTGGTGCCTTTCCATCCTCCGCCTCGGTTGATTTCCGTCGGAAATATGGCGCACTCGTTGCCTTACCAAAACGGTTGATTGATCTTGGAATAAACGAAAAAGGCAGAGCCTTTTCGGGCCCTGCCTCACAGCGGAGTGAAGCTGTCCGTTCATCAACCCTTCTACTCTTTTACCTCTACATCTTTGCTTCCCTGATGGCAGGTATTGCATGTATAGTTCTGATTCTCTTCTTCGTTCATATACAACATGTAGCCCTGCATGGCTCTTGCAATTCGCTTGTGAACCAGGGCCTTCAACTCCTCCTCACTGACCGTTTTCCCGGCTAGACTCTGGTAGTTTTGGGTGCGATCTTTGGTGTGGCAGAAGCTGCATTTGACCCCCAGGGCCTTGTTCCACTGAATCATTGCTTTGTTAACTTCCTCTTTTTCAAGATACTTCGTCTTCCCGTGGGATAAGACCAGACCTCCGATCGCGCTGAGCGTGAAAACGATGACCATCAACAAAACCGTCTTTTTCATTCATTTCTCCTTTTCTGATGGATTTCTGAAGTTGCACGAGACAGTGAGGACGAACGTACCACATTGTAGTAGGCATTGTCAACCCAGGGAAAAGCAATCCCTCATCTCTCATGTCGAGACGAGAGGCTTCCGCGACATCGCCTTGCGCTTCCTCCCCGTGGCAAGATCTCGACGAGACCTGTCCGCGAACTCAGGTCGAGCCGCTCAGACTTCGACGAGCTCAGTCGAGTCGTCGACTCGGCGCGAGACATCTGTGCGAAGGCGAGTGAACCTCTCACTGGCCATATGAGACATGCCTGGCTTTTTCTTCGACTGCCGGAGGTGGGAGTTGAACCCACACGCCTTCAAGGGCCACGGGATTTCGAGTCCATACCGCGGTATGTCTGTAACCGTTCGAAATCATGAAGCTATTTTAATCTCAACCACTTAGTCTGCATAAGCATCATAAAGAAAAGCACACAGTATCGTCATGTTGGGTCAGGAATTGGTCAGGATTTTTGGGATGCCGAACTCGAGGCTGGATTCAAGGGGTGAGGCGTCTCGGCCCTCTCCCTGTCGATTTCCGATGGAAATACTCCATAATCGGGATTGGGGCACCCATTAAGAGGCCTTTGTCAAGAGCAAAAACTTCCCTATTGCGAAAAAATCGCTTTTTTCTTTTCTTTTTTTGGGACTCCGGTTACGGTCGAGTCACCAACATCCGTACCTTTGCCGAAGTTTCTTTAAGTTTTTTGGTGTCAGCTTTCTTGCACCAGTCACCTATCAGGATTAAGGTCTTGTTGGAGAAGTCTTTCCTCCCTTTGACCCTTTCCGCTTGAAACTGAAAACCTCAATCCTGAATCGTAGAATATGCCATTCCCAGAAGCGTACAAGGCATCAAACCGTAATCGTAAAGCCTGAATGAGAGTCAAGAGCAGATTTGACCCTTACCTTGTTCAGTCCGACCTGGGAGGCGTGGGTGATGTGCTACAATACCGAGAGTACCCATCAAGGGAAGATGTGTCGCGGTCACACACCAATGGAGACCCTCGAGGACGCTAAGAGAATCTGAACGGAGAAATTCGTGCCCTGAGCTCGACCTGACCGGCGCTTCCTCAGAATCGGCGACTGTCAGCTCAGGTCGCGACTACCACACCTTATTCATGCAGTACAAGTGCTACCTCTCCGTGACGTACCACAATTGCGCGTCAATGAGAGGGTCATCTCCGTCTCGGCAGGAAAATTGCTGGATCAAAGCATGATCCTCCTGAGAGGCGTTAGTTACATCCAGACACTTACCACTTAAGACATTCTGATACTGTTCGTAACCATTAACAATCTTTACGCGCCATAACTGAGCGTTGAGGAGAGAGTCACCAGCACTTCGGCAGGAATATTGCTGAATCTTAGCGCGATCTTTTCGAGACGCGTTAGTTACATCCAAACATTTACCACTCAAAACACTCCGCATGTGAAAGCCACGATTAGAGCGAAAAAATCTAAATGTCCATAACTGAGCGTTGAGGAGAGAGTCACCAGCACTTCGGCAGGAATACTGCTGAATGATAACGTGATCTTCCCGAGACGCGTTAGTTACGTCCAGACATTTACCACTCAAGATATTCCGAAATCGATATGGAACGGACACTTCATGTCTCATGGCGCCGATTGATTCCACTGCCCATTGGGCGCTCCACCAGTCCCGTTGAATAGGGCC
>CAYGBW010000115.1:0-8467 GCA_964348185.1 uncultured Thermodesulfobacteriota bacterium
GGAACGAGCCCCTCGGCCTGAGCCCTTCGGCAGTGAGCTCAGGGCCAAACTGCTCGGGTCGAAGGCTCAGCCGAGTCGATTTTGGTCATTAGATATTCGGATTTGTTTCGCATTTCGATATTCGGATTTCGGATTTAGGATGTCGGTTTTCAGGACAGCGTGCGATCGGGTAAATTCTTCCAGTTACTATTGGGACACTAAACCAGAGGGCGCTAAAAGATATCGGCAGAGAATATGTGGATTTCCGTGTCCTCCTCTTTCCAGGCGTCTTTGTGAAGTCCGGCCTTGTGACAGGTGTGCTCCAGGAATGTCTCTCGACCCCAGCCGTGATCGGTTGCAACCTGGGGTAAGAGGAGACCCGTGAACAAGCCCCTCTCAATATAGATGCCGTGTTTCCCCACCTCGATCTCCTCCACATCCTCGATCCTCCGGAGAGGGGTGAGGACGGATATCTCAATCTCCAGGTCTTCGAGCTCTTCCCGGGAAACAGGCCGAAATCGGGGATCATGAAAGGCAGCCTCCTCTGCCATCATCGCAACCGTCCTGTGGAGGGGTTGATTGCCCCGAATGTTACCGATGCAGCCTCTCAACATACCCTTCTTGTGGAGGGTGACAAAGGCGCCTCTGGTCTCCTTGAGCCTTTCAGAATTGGTCTCAAATTCCGAAACGGCTTTGTCCAGGATTCGCCGTTCAATGACTGTTCTCGCAATGTGACGAAGCCTGTGTTTGTCGTCCTCTGAAAGGCCAAGATCCACACCGATTCGTTGATCCCTCTTTCTTTCCTTCCCCTCACTCATGATGTCCCTCGCATTTTTGATCGCCCATCCCTCACCCCCGGGGGGCTTCCCTATCCTCTCGGATCACAAGGGCCGCAGTCGGCAGGACAATAGAGTGACGTCCATCCCCGCCGTCCGAATGAGCAGGGCGATTGCTCCACCTTACAGTCGAGGTCACCCGGCCGGCGCAGAGAGGAGGCCAAGAACGGTCAGCCAAATAAGATCTGCGTATCCCTCTGTCATTGAAGTGCGGTGCGCGTGCCCTGGGACTGTTTCTGGCTATCCAGGAGAATGGTCACAGGCCCGTCATTGATGAGGTGAACCTCCATCATCGCCTGGAAAGTCCCGCTCTCGACAGGGACATCCTCCTGGCGCATTCTTTCTACAAAATAATCGTACAATTTCTGTGCCACCTCAGGAGGGGCCGCATCGGTGAACGAAGGTCGCCGCCCTTTGCGACAATCGCCATAAAGGGTAAACTGTGAAACGATCAGAACCCTGCCCGCCACATCCCTGACGGATCGATCGAACTTTCCGGTGGTGTCTGAAAATATTCGCAGGCTGGTAATTTTGGACACGAGATAATCGGCATCCCCAGGGCTGTCCCCCTTCCCCACCCCTAGGAAGACCACGAGGCCCTGACCGATCGCGCCCGTCGCCTTTCCGCCGATAGAAACCTGGGCCGATTTGACCCGCTGAATCACCGCTCTCATCCTGGTGGTCTCAGCCTGTAGGCTCCCCCCTACTCCTCCTGTTTTTGGGCTTGAGTGATTTTCTCACTGAGATGAGCGGGAACCTCTTCGTAGTGGTCGAACTCGAGGGAGAAAGAGCCTCGCCCTCCGGTCATGGATCTCAGGTCTGGGTCATATTTCAGGATTTCTGCCATAGGGACGAGGGCCTTGACGAACTGATTATTGCCTTTGCTGTCCACTCCCAGGACCCGACCTCTCCGGCTGTTGATATCGCCAATGACATCCCCCATGTTTTCCTCTGGGACCACGACTTCCATTCTCATGATGGGTTCAAGAAGCACGGGATTGGCCTCCCTGGCGCCCTTCTTGAAGCACATGGATGCGGCAATTTTGAAAGCCATCTCGGAAGAGTCCACTTCGTGGGACTTTCCGTCATAGAATCGAACCTTCAGATCAACGACGGGATAGCCACCCAGGACCCCTGACGTCATTGCTTCGGCAATCCCCTTCTCGACAGCCGGGACAAAGTTTCGCGGCACATTCATGCCTGTCAGCGCATTCTCAAACGCAAACCCCTCACCCCGCTCCAGGGGAGTGATATCAAAATGGACTTCGGCGAACTGACCCCGCCCACCGGTCTGCTTCTTGTGCCGATAGATGACCCCTTTAACCTCCTTCTGCACGGTCTCCTTATATGGAACCTTGGGCGCCTCCAGTTTGACTTCCACTCCGAATTTGCGCTTCAGCTTCTCCGCCACTATTTCAATGTGGACCTGTCCCATACCGGACAGGATGAACTCCTTGGTCTGTTCGTCCCTGCTGATTTTTATCGTGGGGTCTTCCTCCATCAGTCGCTGAAGAGAGGAGGCCACCTTGTCCTCATCTCCTTTACTCTTGGGTTTGAGAGCGAAGGATATGACAGGTTCAGGCGTGGGGAGAGGGGTGAGAACGATAGGGCGCTTCTCTTCGCAGAGCGTGTCCCCGGTGCTCGTCTCCTTCAACTTGGCCACAACCGCGATATCTCCCGTTCCAGCAAAGCCAACCGGTTTTTGCTTTTTGCCCACCATGACGAAGATCTGTCCGATTCGTTCCCTCACGCCCTTGGTGCCATTATACACGGTGGAGTCAGGGCTGAGAGTCCCCGAAAAAACCTTGAAAACGGTGAGCTTCCCAGCGAATGGATCTGCAATGGTCTTGAAAACGAGGGCACAGAAGGCCTCTTCCTCTCTCAGCTGTCTGATTTCTGACTCTCCTGTCTTCGGATTCCTCCCCTCGATGGTTTCCCTCCAGTTCGGTGAGGGAATGCATGAATTGATCAGGTCCAGAAGGGGATTGGCCCCGAAGTTTTTTGTGGAGGAACCGCAAGCCACAGGGGCAAAGATCAGCTCCCGCGTCCCCTTCCGGAGGCAGGCGTAGAGTTCTTGCTGGGTCAGTTCTTCCCCTTCGAGATACTTTTCCATAAGGCTGTCTTCAGCCTCTACCAAGGCCTCGATCATCTTTTCCCTGCTTGCGTCGACTGTGGGTTTCATATCATCAGGAATATCCTGAAGGCTGAACTTCCCGCTCCCATCGCCTTCATACACATAGGCCTTCATCGCGATCAGGTCTACAACGCCCCGAAAGCCCCCCTCCTGGCCAATGGGCATGACAACGGGAACGACGCGGACCGACCTAAGGCTCTTGGCCATCTCCTCCAGGACGGTGTCAAAATTGGCCCTTTCCACGTCCATTTTGCTCACGTAGACGATTCGAGGGACCTTGAGCTGGTTCGCCAGGTCCCAGAGTTCCTCTGTCTTGACCTTGACCCCCGAATTGGCCCCCAAGACCATGATCATTCCGTCGACAACGGCCATACATCCCTTGGCGTCGGCGATGAAATTCGGATCGCCGGGTGTGTCGATCAGGTTGATCCTGTGCTTGTTCCACTCAAACTGGGCAAAGGAGGCGGTCAGGCTTATTCTTTTGTGAACTTCCTCAGGTTCGTAATCCATAAGGGACGTTCCCTCATCCACGCTGCCCAGGCGGGTGTTCTCTCCTGTAGTGAAAAGGATCGCCTCGGCAAGGGACGTCTTTCCATCGCTTCCATGGCCGAAGAGGCCAACGTTTCTAATGTCATCGACTTGGTATTTTTTCATAGACCTTACCCCTACCTAGAAGAAGTGGGAACCCCGTGGCGTAGTCAAAGAGGTTACTTTCGTTCCTGTCAAAAGTCAACCGAGGGGCTGTTGCTCCAATCCCTTTTCGCTTTTCTCAAGAGTTTTCCGATGAATCCAAGGCTCCCTCCAGGCGATTGAGCCCTACGGACCACGTCGTGATCTGCACAACTCCGGAAACAGGGGTATGGGAAGCCAGGAGTCAGAATAGACCCAGGAGGCGTGCGGATCAGGTCCGTTCGAGGAACGTTTCCCTTGAGGATCGCTGCGCTTGAAGTCGGAGGCTTAATACGACTGAATACCCGGTCCTTGGAACGGGATCTCTAAACCCTCTTTTGTTCCAAAAACCCACAATCCAAAATCTGAAATCCAAAATCCAAAATCTAAAATCTAAAATCTAAAATAATCCCCCCTCCAGCCGTATATCAACCCCACCTCCCCTGAACGTGGACTCTCTACCTCCGTTTCCTCCAACGGACTCGGCGCCACCAGAGACCGAAACCCGATAGACCGACCACAACAACAAAACCAATGCCATAATAAGCTGCATACGATTTGAGTCGAACGTCCTGGCTCGCAACGAGGTCGACCGCTTCCCTGGATAACCCCTCGCCCTCAAGAACGAGCCTTCCGAGAACGGCCCCTTGAGTTATGGGAGGGTCCACCGAGGGGGGGATTTCTTTTCTAAGGGAGATCGATTTTTCGTCGCCTTTGGGAACCGTTACAACAAGGGTTCTGGCAGCGGTGAGCCCAAGTTCCGGCGGATCACCACGGGGCATCTTCACCTTCCCCACAAGATCCCCCTCCGTGACCAACGTCAGGGTCGAGAAGTTCTTGAACCCGTAGCGGAGGAGTTTCACGGCGTCACTATGACGATTCTCGGGAGTCTTTGCCCCCATGACAACGCCGATGAGTCTCCGGCTGTCTTTTTTGGCCGAGAGTAGAATGTGGTATCCCGCATTCTTCAGATATCCCGTCTTGAGGCCGTCGACGCCCTCCCCCCGATTGAGCAGGGGGTTCCAGTTCTTCTGCTTTATTCCTCCGTAGCTATACTCTGGAAGGGTGTGGAACTCGAGCGCCTCAGGATGTTCCCTGACATAATGGAGTCCAAGGAGAGCCATGTCCATGGCACTTGTCTCCTGGCCTTCTCTGGGCAACCCATGGGGATTAACAAATCGGGTGTGCTTCATCCCGAGGGCCTGGGCCTCTTCGTTCATTTGATGGACGAAGACTTCCTCGGAACCTGACAGAAACTCAGCGATAGCCAGAGCGCCGTCATTGGCAGATATGGCGGCAGCTCCCTTGATCAGTTCAATGAATTTGACCCGGTCCCCAACTTCGAGGAACATCTGGGACCCCCCCATCTTCCATGCTTTCTTACTGATAAGCACCTCCTCGTCAAAACTCACATGTTCACTCTTGATGGCATTGAAGGCCAGAAAGAGCGTCATCATTTTCGCAAGGCTCGCAGGGCTGAACGGCTTCTCAGGATTCTTTTCAAGGAGAATCCGACCGGTGATTCCGTCCATTAGCACGGCCGCTTCGGATTCAAGGGTGAGTTGCGGCCGAGATTGACACCACACATTCCTGGGGGGATGAACCCACAGACCTGCCACCAAAATAGCCCCAACGGTAAGAAGCATCTTTCCTTTCACTGCCTTTCCCTTCCCTCAAAATGATCAGAGTCAAAACAAATACAGCGATTTGGACAGCCAAGACCCCACGCTCTAGTATTCCACCTCTGCAAGGAACAGGCCATAGGGGGGAGCCGCCATTCCGGCTTTGGTTCGGTCCCGGGCATCCAGAATCTCTCTGAAATCTTCAGGCTCGATCCTTCCTCTGCTCACCTCCACCAGAGTCCCCACAATGTTTCGCACCATCTGCTTGAGGAAGGCATTGGCCCTCATCCGGATTGCGATCATGTGGTTTCTGCTCTTTCTGATTTCCAGAGCCATCAGCGTACGGACAGGATTGAGATTATCAGAGTGGGCCGACCGGAATGAAGAGAAATCGTGGGTTCCGAGCAGTATCTGGCCGGCCTTTCTCATTCTCCCCAGATCGAGCCTCTGGGTAACATGCCACGAGAAGTTCCGTTCCAGGGGTGAGGAAACCGGGCTGTTGAGAATACGGTATTCGTAGAGCTTGCTCTTGGCACTGAATCGGGCATGGAAATCCTCGTTGGCCTCTTCAGCCCGTCTGATGACGATATCGTCCGGGAGCAGGCTGTTCACTCCCCGTTTGATGCCACACAGGGGAATCTGGCTCTCCGTCCTGAAGTTGGCCACCTGACCAAGGGCGTGAACGCCAGCATCCGTTCTCCCGGAGGCGATCAGTGAGATCCTTTCCCCGGTGATGACGCCGATCTTTTCCTCAAGGATTCCCTGAATGGTGGGAGAATCTGGCTGGACCTGCCATCCGTGATAGCCGGTTCCATCGTATTCTATAATGAGTTTAATGTTTCTCACCTGCCAGAGGTCCCCCTCGCCAAACTTAGAATTCGAGACATCATGCTCGCCCTGATCTCGATGGCCCCCTCTGGACAGATCTCCTGGCAACAGAAACACCGGATGCATTGATCCGAGTCTATCTCGATGCCTCGTGGCCCGTTTCTCATCGCCTTGGGAGGACAGACCTCCACACAGTTCAAACACTCCCTGCATCGGGTTCCATCGACGACAGGCCGGGGCAAAACCGCATTTTTCAGCAGACCCCTCAGAAACCCGGGGAGTCTCTCGGTGCCGTCACCCGCCTCAGGGAGCTTGAAATGGGAAACTCTCAGGCTTTCGGGAGACGCCCCCAGGACCTCGATGCGGTCGGGATCGGCCACGCCGATGCGGCTCTCCATGGCTGCACGGGTTGTCCAGAGCCTCTCCCTGGGTACACCGAGCAGATGGGTAATCGTTGAGTCGAGAGATACACAATCGGTTCCGGTCAGAACCATATCGAGGGATCGCGGTGTCCCTCCACTGGGTCCGTTCCCCTCCATGGAGACGATTCCGTCCATGATGGTCAGATGGGGTTTCAGGACCCCGTAGAGTTCCACCAGCATTCTGGCAAAGTAGGTCCTGTCCCTTCCCGCTTTCAGGTGCCAGGCGGTCTTTCTGGTGCCCGGAACACATCCGAACATGTTCTTGACGCCCAGGGTCAGAAGCATCTCCCCATGGGTCTTGATTTTGGGAAGGTTGATAATCACATCCGACTCCACGACCTCTCTGGCAACCTCGAATCTCCGAAACATAAAGTCATCAGGCGTCCGCACCTCAACGGTTTTCCGAAACTCGAAAAGGGGAGTGTCCATCTCTTCCGCCACCTGGGCGACTCGAGATTTGGCAGCCACCCGACGAGCGGTTTCAAGGGCCGGACTGTCTCCCACATAGGGCATGCCCCCTGCCTCCTTGACCATCTCGATGACGGCTCGAACAACCATGGGGTGGGGGGAAACCCCTTTCCCCGGAGTGGAGGAAATCAAGAGGTTTGGCTTCAGCAACACCTTCTGACCCGGTTTGACGAATCGCCCCATTCCCCCCAGAAGATCGACCGACTCCCTGACCGCCTTCAACACGCGCCCATACTCGTAATTCTCACACCGAACAATGGAGACTTGAGTTTTCATCATGATAAAGGATAACCGGGCTGATCCTCCCCTGTCAACCATGTTCCCAGTGACGCCAGCAGCAGTGACGCGCCATCGCTTGACACATCGGCAACTTTCGCCTATACTCCACCTCTGAGAAAGAACCCTGTCCTTCTGGGTTGATGGGGGAGGGTTGCGGCTTGACCTTTCGGGATTCGAAGGACAGGGGGGCGGGCACAAGCCTGAATTGCTGTGTTGGAGAAAGGAGGTCTAGAGATGTTAAGAGCAGTGCTTTGTAGAGGAGTCTTCAAGAAGGGGTTTCTAGCGGTTTTGGTGATGCCTTTGGGTCTGTCTCTGGTCAGTGCTCAGGTCCATGCCGAGGGAGACATCACGATTGGGAGCCTTCTCCCCATGAGTGGGGACCTGGCCCCATACGGCAAGTGTGTTCAACAGGGGGTCAACCTGGCGGTCAAGCATATTAATGAGGCTGGAGGTCCGTTGAACATGCCTCTGAAAGTGGTGTTCAGGGATTCACAGACAGATCCAACCGCTCTGAGAGATGGAGCTGAAAAGCTGGTCAACGTGGATAAGGTCCCGGCCATCGTCGGACCCATGATCCGATCCGATGTGGCAACCCCCGTCACAGCGCCGAATCATGTTGTCATCATCTCTCCATCCAATACGCCGACGTGGGTCACCACCTTGAAAGATGACGATTTCACCTTCAGAACCACAGCCTCGGATGCCATTCAGGGAAAGGTTTTGGGAAAGCTCGCCTGGGAGAGGGGTTACAAGCAGGCAGCCATCCTTTATATCAATGATCCGTACGGCGGCGGCCTCGCTGAATCCACCAAAGCGTGGTTCGAAAAGAGTGGAGGAAAGGTCCTCGGACAGGCGTCCTACGATCCGGGCAAGGTGTCCTACAAGATGCAGCTCAAGGAACTGGCCAAAGGGGACCCCGATGTGTTAATCCTGATCGGTTACCCGGAGAGCGGAACGGTGATCATCAGGCAGGCGCTGTCCGAGGGGTTGTTCGGTCAGTTTCTCTTTCCCGATGGCATGCAGTCTCAGCAGATCATTGAGTCCGTCGGGGGGGACTATCTCGAAGGCATGTACGGAACCGGTCCCGGGGCCGCAGAGACCCCCTCCTACAAGACGTATCTGGAGGAGTTCAATAGAGTTTATGGAGCCAATCCCTCGACGGCATACAGCGAGAACGCCTATGACGGCCTCGTGGTGATTGCACTGGCCATTCAAGCCGCCGGGAAAGCT
>CAYGBW010000116.1:0-12035 GCA_964348185.1 uncultured Thermodesulfobacteriota bacterium
TATCCTGACCTTTCAAGCGGTCGTTTAGGTGCTCCAATCAATCCGTTCCCTTCCCTCTACCCATCTCTATCACAGTTCGCAATCCCAATGCTAGAGAAACGAGTCGATCACCGCTTCGACCCTCGATGGATCGAGACGCCGCTTCACCAGAGGGCCGTCCTTCAAAACGGGTGACTGTCTCTCATAACTCAGCTTTTCAGGATTTCGATAGAAAATCCCGATGGGGATCTGGTCGCCCCACTCCCTCGACTTCTCAATGGCCGCCATGAGGTCATGGGGATCGTGTCCGGTTTCGTTGAGGTGATAGACCCGTTCCCTGTACCACTGAAACGTGTGAATGCGGTCAAAGCTGACACAGGGTTGGAGCACGTCTACCAGGGAGAATCCTTCAGCGGCGACCGCTGCCTTGATCAGGTCTTTCAAATGGTTCCCATCACCGGCAAACCCTCGGGCCACAAAAGGGGGCTCAAAGGCCAGTGCCACGGTCAGGGGATTGAATGGGGTCAGAAAGACCCCGTGAATCTGAACCCGGGTCACAAAGCCTCTCTCCGTTGTCGGGGAAGCCTGCCCCCGGGTTAATCCGAATACCTGATTGTTGTGGGTGATCAGGGTCAGGTTGATATTTCTTCGAATGGCGTGGAGGAAGTGGTTTCCTCCCTCCCCAAACGTGTCCCCATCTCCACCGATGACGATAACCGGTAGATCGACATTGGCGAATCGGATGGCTGTGGCAACCGGTAGGGCCCGACCGTGAAGTCCGTTGAAAAAGTTGCCTCTCATGTAGTGGGGCAGTTTTGCGGCCTGCCCAATCCCTGAGACCAGGATGACCTCGTGGGGTCTTAGATCCATTTCGGCCAGTGCTCCCTTTACCGCGTTGAGAATGGGAAAGTTCCCACAGCCAGGGCACCAGGTTATGGGAAAATCGTTTTCAAATTCTTGAATCTTTACCGTCATCGGTCCACCACCTCCCTTCTGAAGGCATCGGCAATTTCTTCGGCCATGAATGGGCGGCCGTCGTATTTCAGAATCGCTCCGTCAGGCTTCTCTTGGATCTCCATCTGGATCAGGCGGGCGAGTTGGCCCGTGGCGTTATTCTCGACCACTGCCCATTTTCGAGCCCTCCCGAGCATCTCGGACATCTGCCCTCCGGGAAATGGCCAGAGTTCATTCAGGTGAATGCCCCCAACCGAAATCCCATCCCGATTCAGAATGTCAATCGCCTCAGCCATGGGCCCGTACGTTGAGCCCCACCCCACAAGAAGGAACTCCCCTTTTGGATTCCCCAGTCGTTGGGGAGGGCCCATTTCCCTGGCGAGTCCTTCCATTTTTCGGAGGCGTTTATCCACCATTTTTTTTCTCACCTCGGCGTCTTCGGTAATGTGGCCGTACTCATCGTGTTCGTGACTGTCTGCCACAACCTCCAACCCAAAAGCAGAGGGGATCGATCTGGGTGAGACCCCGGAGTCCGTTATCTGGTACCGTCTGTATTCTTTCAGAGCCCTGGCTTCTTCTTCGCCGAGAAGGTGTCTGTTGATGGAGATGTTGGATATGTCGAATCGGGGCTCCGTGAAGTAGGAGTCCGCAAGGAATTGATCGGTGAGGAGGATCACGGGGACCTGGTACTTTTCAGCCAGATCGAAGGCCTTGATGGTGTCGTAAAAGGCCTCCCTGGCCGTTCCAGGGGAGAGAATGACCCGAGGAAACTCGCCCTGGGAGGCGTGGAGAACGAAGAGAAGATCCGCCTGTTCGGTTCGCGTGGGGAGGCCCGTAGCGGGCCCTGGCCGCTGGGCTTCAACGAACACCAGAGGTGTCTCCGATACGCCGGCCAACCCCAAAGCCTCAACCATCAGGCTGAATCCCCCTCCAGAGGTCGCGGTCAGGGTTCGTAGCCCTCCATAAGACGCGCCAATGGCCATATTCATGGCAGCGATCTCGTCTTCTGCCTGTTCCACGACCATATCAAAATCGTCGGCTTTTCCCGCGAGATACATCATAATCGATGTAGAGGGGCTCATGGGATAGGCAGACATAAACTGACACCCCGCCGTCAATGCCCCGATGGCCACCGCCTCATGACCGCTGATGAACATTCTCGGGTCTGATCCTTTGGGCTCGATTCGGAGCCCCGGGTGGGATCCGGCTTTTTGCAGTGTCGATTCATAGCCTGCCTGGGCTGCCCTCACGTTTCCCTCCACCGTGTCTGCCTTTGCCGCAAAGTACGTTTTCAGAAAATCTCCGAGCCTCTGGAAATCCCAACCCAGCAGGGCCAGGGTGGCACCGATGGCCACGGAGTTTTCGAAAATCCGATTGCCCCCTTTGTCGATGGCCAGGCGTTCCAGAGGGAGGCCGACAAACCTTGCATCCCCTTCGGGACCTGGATGCTTTTCAGAGTCGAAGATGATGATTCCCGATGACCCCACTTCGTCCCGATGTCTCTCAATGCTTTCCTGATTGAGAGCGATGAGGACCTGAAGGGGCATGGACGGGGCTCTGACAGGCTTCTCGCTGAGCCGAATCTGAAAAAAGTTGTGCCCCCCCCTGATGCGGGATTCATTGTCCTGCATGGCAAAGACCTCCCAGCCTCCCCGGACAAAGAGCTTCCCGAGGATGAACCCGATCGTCTGCATGCCTTGCCCCGCAGCCCCGGCGACCATGATATTGACTTCGCTAACCATAAGAACCTCCGGTGTTTTTGCTGGCTATTATAGGATGTGGCGACAAAAAGGGCAATGGGGTGGGTCAGGAAAGCCGCTTAGCCTTGATTTGGATGAAGGGGGTAGTTTATGATTGAGGGTTTAGACTCGGCTTGCAAGGAGTCCACGCGATGGGGGCCTCAAAGCATTTAAGGCCATGGATTCTGATTCCCGGGAGCACAATCCTGGTTTTTGTGTTTTTGATCCTGGGGGGGATCGAGGATACCTATGGAAAGGAAAGTACCTGGGACGATATCCGAGCCCAGGCCCGGGCGGGTGGCTATGGGTTACTGACCCGAGAAGAGATGGAGAAGGCGTATAAGCAAGGGCTTGAGGGGTTGATCCTCGACGCTCGGCCTAAAGGAAAGTTCAAGGGGGGACACATCCCCGGGGCGAGAAACATGGAGTTCAAGAACGCGCTCCAGGGGGTTCTCACAGGGGACCAAGAGACCGCGTATCGCAGTCTTCTCGGGCCGGACCTGAATCGGGAGATTATCATTTACGGTGATGACCTCGAGTGACTCCGAAGCCATCTAGCCGCCCTGTTGGCGGTGCGCCTCGGTTACAAGAGAGTCTTGCGGTACCCCGAAGGGTACAAGGGGTGGCTGGGGACAGGGCTTCCTGTGGAGTTTAGGTCCGTGAAGGGCTTTCTCGGAGTGGGGGAACCTTTTCCTGATATCGAGCTTGCCGCTCCTCGTCTCCTCTGGGAGCGGGAGAACTTGGGCTTGGGAGGAGAGGATTTCTTCAAGGTCACAGACCTCGGTTTTGAAAGGATCTTGGTTGTGCTTTTCAGTTACTACTGCAATTCCTGCCGCAAGGACGCTCCCAAGATCAACGCCCTCAACGATCTAATCAAAAGAGAGCCTCGTTTGAGTGAAAGAATTAGGGTGGTGGCCATTGGAATGGGGAACAATACCGAAGAGATCGAGGCCTTCAGGCGGGATTACCACGTCAATTTCACCCTCATTCCGGATCCCGATTTCCGTGTCCATAAAGCCTTCGGAGAGATCAGAACACCTTCCTTCATCTACGCTGAGATTAAGCCTGGAAGGAGAGCGGTTGTTCTCAAAATGCGAATGGGGCCCCTCGGGGATCCTCAGCGATTTCTCAAAGCCATGGAGTCCCTCCAATGATCTCCACCCTTGACGGCGCGGTCTGATGGAGGTTCTTTGCCCTCTTCCCCTCGATCTCCCTCCGGCCGCTGGCGGAAGTCTGTGGTAGGATCAGAGTTTCCCAAAGAACATCACAACTCCAACAAGGATGAAGGCCGAGGCCGCCACCCTTCTGAGAATGTTCGCGGGAACCCACTGATGAATCAGATGCCCAAGAATGACTCCGAGCAAAGTGACCACAGAAAGGGCGGTGACCGCTCCGAGAAAAACGGCCAAGGGTTTTGTCGTCTGAGTTGTCATCGTGATGACGGCGAGCTGGGTTTTGTCTCCAAGCTCTGCCAGAAAAAGGATGCCAAACGTCGTCGCAAAGACCTTCCAGTCCATTCTCTGCCTCCTGTACCTAGTCGTCACTGGAAAACGCCCCTGACCCTCTCTGTACGGAGCTTTTGACCCGTTCTAAGGCTCGGTCATTCGATCCTCCGAACTCGGCCTGACGGCCTCAGACAGCGGAATCTCGCCCCTTCGGGGACACTCCCTTCGCCAAGACGGGTAGCCCCAAAAACTCCGTAATGTTCGCTCCAGGGACATTTTCCAGTGACGACTAACTATTCGATGCACCGCTTCTGGTCTGTTTGAGAGGATCGCCCCTTTCGCAAGGGGCCTTGTCCGGACAGAACTCCTGTCAGAAGGCTGCAGTAAACATAGATAATACCCCAGAGGAGAATCGGCGTCTACGGCATGGGTCAACACCTTGAAATCCCGTTTGCCGTGGTTATTGTATCCTTAGACGATGAAAAAACGATCGGGAAGGGAAAGTACCAAAAGGAGGTAACCGATATGCCGTTCGAAATGACACCGTGGAAACCATTTCGCGAGTTGGCAAACCTTCGGGAAGAAATGGACAAGATGTGGAGCCGTTTTTTTGGGGAGTGGCCAAGCCTTGAACCTTTCAGGGGCGAGTGGGCCCCATCACTCGACGTGTCTGAGACCAAGGACAGCATCGTGGTGAACGCCGAGGTTCCTGGAATCGATCCAAAGGACATCGACATTTCCCTGACCAATGACGTTCTGACCATCAAGGGAGAAAAAAAGCACGAGCAAGAAGAGAAGGAAGAGAACTACCACAGAATAGAGAGAAGCTACGGTTCTTTTTCCAGATCGACTCGGCTTCCCCGAGAGGTGCAGAGTGACAAAATCAAGGCGAGTTACAAAAATGGCGTCCTCAAGATTACCTTACCCAAATCAGAGGAAGCAAAAGAGATCAAGATCAAGGTGGAATAGCCTTGAGTCATTTTCCCTTCCCAATCGTTCCGATCTTTCTATTGCATTTCTCGTTTCTATAGCGATTTTTCTTAAACTATATTCCGAGATTCATGTTTTCACAGAAGGAGGAGATGAAACATGGCAAAGGCAGTTGGAATCGATTTGGGCACCACCAATTCGGTGGTTGCTGTTATGGAAGGGGGAAAGCCCACCGTCATTGCCAATGCTGAGGGTTCCAGAACCACGCCGTCTGTGGTAGCCTTTACCCGGGACGGGCAGCGGCTTGTGGGACAGATTGCGAAACGGCAGGCGGTTTTGAATCCCGAAAACACGATCCATTCGGCAAAGCGCTTTATCGGAAGAAAATCCAGCGAGGTATCGTCGGAGAGCCGGAACGTGTCCTATAAGGTAGTGACGGGCAAAGACGGGGTTGTCCGTTTTGATATCATGGGCAAGTCTTATGCCCCTGAAGAGGTCTCGGCCCAGGTGCTCAGAAAACTCGTGGATGACGCATCAAAATACCTCGGCGAGAAGGTCAGAGATGTCGTGATCACTGTGCCTGCCTATTTCAATGACGCCCAGCGACAGGCCACCAAAGATGCGGGGACCATTGCGGGTCTCAATGTTCTGAGGATTATCAACGAACCAACGGCAGCCTCTCTAGCCTACGGCGTGGACAAGAAGAAGAGCGAAAAGGTCCTGGTCTTTGACTTTGGAGGAGGAACCTTTGACGTTTCAATCCTTGACGTGGGCGAGGGCGTGGTGGAAGTCAAGGCGACCAGCGGCGATACCCACCTCGGGGGAGATGACCTCGACAAACGTATCGTGGACTGGCTCGCTACGGAGTTCAATAACAGTTATGGGATCGATCTGAGGCGGGACAAACAGGCCCTTCAGAGACTCTATGAAGCAGCGGAGAAAGCCAAATGTGAGCTCTCGAGCACGGTGGAGACGTCGATCAACCTGCCCTTCATCACGGCAGACGCCTCGGGTCCGAAACATCTGGAGATGAAGCTCACCCGGGCAAAGTTCGAGGATCTGACGCGGGATCTGATCGAGCGACTGGCCGGTCCTTTCCATCAGGCCCTGAAAGATGCGAAGATGACCGCTCAGGACATCGATGAGGTTGTTCTCGTTGGGGGGTCGACACGTATTCCTGCAGTGCAGGATCTGGTGAGACGGCTATCAGGCGGTAAAGAGGCCAATCAGTCGGTCAACCCAGACGAGGTGGTGGCCGTGGGGGCGGCTGTCCAGGCGGGTGTCCTGCAGGGAGAGGTCCAAGACGTGCTGCTTCTCGACGTGATTCCCCTTTCCCTGGGCGTTGAGACGCTCGGTGGGGTGATGACCCGGATCATCGACCGGAACACCACGATTCCTGTCCGGAAAAGCCAGATTTTCACCACGGCTGAAGACAATCAGGTGGCGGTGGATATCCATGTGCTCCAGGGAGAAAGGGAAATGGCCAATAACAACCGCACCTTGGGTTTGTTCAAACTCGAGGGAATTCCGCCAGCCCCAAGAGGGGTCCCCCAGATTGAGGTGACCTCCGACATCGATGCCAATGGGATTCTCAATGTGAGCGCAAAAGACATCGCTACGGGAAAAGAGCAGAAAATTACCATCTCGGGTTCCACAAGTCTCTCCAAAGAAGAGATTGAAGCCATGGTCCGGGAGGGCGAGGCTCACAGCGCCGAGGATAAGAAACGGCGAGAAAAGGTGGAGGTGGTCAACCAGGCAGACAGCCTGGCCTATCAGGTCGAGCGGCAGCTCAAGGACCTGGGCGATAAGGTCCCTCCTCACGAAAAAGGGCGGTGTGAACAGCTTATCGGTGAAATCCGGCAGGCGATCAAGGAGGACGCACCGGTACAAAGGCTGCAGTTGCTGATCAGCGATCTCCAGCAGGCAGCTCATGGCATGAGTGCAGCCGCCTATCGACAGAACACCGGAGGGTCATCCGCCCAGCAGGGGTCCTCGGGTAAGGCTCGATCTCCAGAGACGGATGGGGACGTGATCGATGCAGAATTCGTAGAAGAAGCGTAAGATGGCGAACGTGGTGGAGAAGACAACCCGGTCCACGATGATGATTGGGCCCGACGGTTCGTTGGCGGCTGCGGGCGGAAATGGAGCCGAATGAGGGTCTCTCTTGAAAGACTCTGAAAGGCGCGCGCAATTTGTTTTTCCTGGAAAGCAATCGAAGGGGGAGGGATATCCATGGACATAAACCGAATGACCGAAAAAACGCAGGAGGCCGTTCAGTCTGCCCAGGCAATTGCGGCCCGGTTCGGTCATCAGCAGATCGACCCTGAGCATCTCCTTCTGGCTCTGCTGGAACAGCGAGAAGGTCTTATACCGAGACTCCTGACGACCATGGGCGTTTCAGCGCAAGGGATTAAAACTTCTCTCGAGAACCATCTGAGAGGACTTCCCCAGGTGTCAGGGACAGGCGCCGGTCAGATGTATGCAAGCCAGAGGCTGGGCAGACTTCTTGACTCGGCTGATCAAGAGTCACAAAAGCTCAAGGACGACTACATCAGCGTTGAGCATTTGCTGTTGGCCATCATCGAGGAGGGAACCTCCAGCCCGGTGGGCCAGATTCTCTCCCGGGCCGGAGTCTCCCGGGAAGCCCTGATGAAAGCCCTGGCTTCGGTGCGGGGGCATCAGCGCGTAACGAGTCAGACCCCAGAGGATACCTACCAGCCGTTGGAGCGCTACGGTCGAGATCTGACCAATATGGCAGCCCATGGAAAGCTCGATCCCGTTATCGGCAGGGATGAGGAGATCCGAAGGGTCGTCCAGATCCTTTCCCGGAGGACGAAGAATAATCCGGTCCTGATTGGGGAGCCCGGGGTCGGCAAAACGGCTATTGTGGAGGGCCTCGCCCTGAGAATGGTTCGGGGAGACATCCCTGAGGGCCTGAAGAATCGTCGCCTCGTTGCTCTTGACATGGGATCCCTGATTGCCGGTGCCAAGTATCGAGGCGAGTTTGAGGAACGGCTGAAGGCTGTCCTCAAGGAGATTCAGGAGTCCGAGGGCCATATCATCCTCTTTATCGATGAGCTTCATACGGTGGTAGGTGCCGGGGCTGCTGAGGGAGCCATGGATGCAAGCAATATCTTGAAACCCATGCTGGCAAGGGGGGAACTGCACTGCATCGGGGCCACCACGCTCAACGAGTACCGAAAACACGTTGAAAAGGACAAGGCTCTTGAACGGAGATTCCAGACCGTCGTTATCAATCAGCCGACTGTGGAGGATACCATATCCATCCTCAGGGGATTGAAGGAGCGTTATGAGGTTCACCATGGCGTGCGGATCAAAGACGGAGCCCTGATTGCGGCAGCGGTTCAGAGCGATCGATATATCTCCGACCGGTTTCTTCCGGACAAGGCCATTGACCTCGTCGACGAGGCCGCGGCTAAACTCAGGACAGAGATCGACAGCATGCCGTCGGAGCTCGACGAGATCACCCGCAGAATTATGCAGTTGGAGATCGAGCGGGAGGGCCTGAAAAGGGAGAAAGATGCTCCCTCCAGAGAGAGGCTGAAGAAGTTGGAAAAGGATCTGGCCGATCTCAAGGGTCACGGTGACTCTCTGAAGGCTCAGTGGCAGATTGAAAAGGAGGCGATTGCCTCCATCCGTTCCCTGAAAAAGGAGATCGAGCAGCTCAAAATTCAGGTTGAGCAGGCCGAAAGGGCATACGATCTCAATCGCGCCGCAGAACTCAAATACGGAAAGCTTGCAACGCTCGAGAAGGAACTCAAGAAAGAGGAGGCAGGGCTGGAGGCCAAGAAGGGCGAGAAGAGTCTGCTGAAAGAAGAGGTGGAGGAAGAAGACATCGCTGAGGTGGTGTGCCGTTGGACAGGCATTCCGGTGAGTAAACTGATGGAAGGGGAGCGTCAGAAGCTTCTGAGACTCGAGGAAGAGATTCACAAACGACTCGTCGATCAGAACGAGGCGGTCCGCCTGGTTTCGGATGCTGTCCTCCGAGCTCGGTCAGGCATCAAAGATCCCAATCGCCCCATCGGAAGCTTTATCTTCCTGGGGCCGACAGGAGTGGGCAAGACAGAGCTCGCCCGATCCCTCGCGGAATGTCTCTTTGACGACGAACAGGCCATGATCCGAATCGACATGTCCGAGTATTTGGAGAAGCACACCGTGGCCCGGCTCATCGGAGCCCCCCCCGGGTATGTGGGCTATGAGGAAGGGGGACAGCTGACAGAAGCGGTTCGGCGAAAGCCCTATTCGGTGATCCTCTTTGACGAGATCGAAAAGGCGCATCACGATGTGTTCAACATCCTGCTCCAGATCCTGGATGATGGGCGACTGACAGACTCCCACGGGAGGACCGTGGATTTCAAAAACACCGTGATCATCATGACCTCCAACATCGGGAGCCAGTTCATCCTCGACATGAGTCCAGGGGAGGGTGGGTATGAAGCCATGAAGCGAAAAGTCCTGGAGGCTCTTCGTCTCCAGTTTCGACCGGAGTTTCTCAACCGGGTGGACGATCTCGTCGTATTCAGAACACTGACCGAAGACCATCTGGAGGCGATTGTTGAGATCCAGGTGAATCGTCTGAGAAAACGGCTCGACGATCGAGGCATCACTCTCGAAATGGATCGAGAGGTGAAGAAACACCTCGCCCGGGTGGGATACGATCCGGTCTTTGGGGCTCGGCCCTTAAAGCGAGCTGTCCAGAGGGAGCTGGAAACACCCATGGCCAGAGAGATCCTGGAGGGGACGATCCAGGACAACAGCCGGGTAGGGGCGGCGTTGGAGGGAGAGCAGATTGTTTTCCGCACGGTGGCAATCGGAGACAGTCGTGAGACAGTCGCCGCAGCGGCCGGCGTCTCTTAGGGGAATGATCATTCTCCAGGGAGAAACGGAGAGGAACATGGAAGATTATATCGGGCGTTATGGAAACCTTTCAGCAACTGTCTGGGAGCCTGCGGCTGACATCTATGAGAACGAAAAGCAGGTGATGATCCTTGTGGACATGGCTGGAGTGGATCCCGATCGAGTGAGGATTACCCTGGAAAACCGGTGCATCCTCATCACTGGGGAAAGGCCAAGGCCGTCTCCCCCGGGGGTGGTAAGAATCCACCAGATGGAAATCGATGCCGGCTTGTTCGAAAGACGGATTCCCCTTCCCGGTCCCGTGGATTTCGACAGCAGTCAATGCACTTACAAAAACGGGCTCCTACGAATCGTGCTTCCGAAGAAGCCTAGACAGGGGACCATCCAGATTTTCGTAGAATCGGAATAACAGAGGAGAAGAACATGGCTGAACAAGTTGCAGCAGTAAGGCACGGTGAGCATGAGATTCCGTCTGAACTACCGGTGTTGCCCGTTAAAGGTATGGTTCTCTTCCCCGAAATGGCCATCCCCGTCTTGGTGGGAAAGGACAGTTCCAAGAGGCTTGTCGACGAGGCTTTGGTGGGTGACCGACTGGTATTCACCGTTTCTCTCAAAAATCAATCGGTGGAAGATCCGGCCCCGAGCGATCTCTATGCCATTGGAACGGTTTCCCAGATTGTCAAGAAGATCACCCTTCCGAACGATGCCTATCAGGTCATCATCCGGGGAATCAAGAAGGCAAGCATTTTTGAGTATTCTCAAACAGCGCCCTATCTTCAGGCCAAGATTCTGGTTGTGGAAGAGGACCTGAAGCAGGACAAAGAGACAGAGGCCATGATTCTGAACATCCGAAAGCTCTTTCAGAGGGTTATTGAGCTTTCTTCACTCCCCCCAGAACTGGGACTCATTGTCATGAATGTTGATGATCCGACCAGCCTGGCCTCGCTGGTGGCCTCCAATCTCGACGTTTCCGTGGAGCAAAAGCAGCAACTCCTGGAGATCACTCACCTGAAGGACGCTCTGGAAAAGGTAACGATACTGCTGAACCAGCAGGTAGAGAAGCTCGAGCTAAGCGTGGATATTCAGAAGAAGATTCAGGAGGGTATGAACAAAACCCAGAGAGAATTCCTTTTGCGGGAGCAACTCAAGGCCATCCAGAAGGAACTCGGGGAAGGGGACGAGAAAACCGCTGAAATATCAGAGTTGAAAAAGCGGATCGAAGATGCCGGGCTCCCCGAAGAGGCTAGAGAGGTCGCGGGGAAAGAGCTGGATCGTCTCTCGAAGATGTCGCCTGCAGCCGCAGAATACACCGTATCGAGGACCTATCTCGACTGGATTCTGGATCTTCCCTGGTCCGTGTCAACAGATGATAATCTGGACCTTGACCGAGCCGAGCAGATCCTCAACGAGGATCATTACGGCCTTGAGCGGGTGAAAAAGCGGATCCTGGAGTACCTGGCTGTCCGGAAGTTGAAGGCAGATAGTCGGGGCCCCATCCTCTGCTTCGTCGGACCCCCTGGCGTTGGGAAAACCTCCCTGGGCCAGTCCATTGCCCGGACCATGGGAAGAAGGTTTGTCAGACTGTCTCTCGGTGGGGTCAGAGATGAGGCCGAGATTCGGGGCCACCGCAGGACCTATGTAGGAGCCCTACCTGGGCGGATTATCCAGGGAATCAAGAAAGCGGGGGCCCGCAACCCGGTATTTATGCTGGACGAGGTGGACAAGATAGGCGTTGATTTCAGAGGGGATCCTTCGTCGGCCCTCTTGGAGGTTCTCGATCCGGAGCAGAACCACGCCTTTTCGGACCATTATCTTGAAATTCCGTTTGATCTCTCGAGAGTGATGTTTATCACCACAGCCAACATCCTGGAAACAATTCCTCCTCCCCTGAGAGACCGTATGGAGATAATTGGACTGCCAGGATATATAGAGGACGAAAAGCTGGAGATTGCTCGGAAGTATTTGGTTCCGAGACAGTTGGAACAGAACGGGTTGAGTGGGGATCTCCTCCGTTTTGAGGATGAGGCCATCCGGACCATCATCAATTCGTACACCCGTGAGGCCGGCGTGCGAAATCTGGAAAGGGAGATCGCCTCAGTCTGCAGGGCCG